>CAISJH010000355.1 GCA_903885585.1 uncultured beta proteobacterium | reverse complement strand
TGCGGTCGAGCGTGGCGCCGATCTGCTTGCCGTCGGTGAAGACCATGGCCGCCGGGCCGTCCCAGGGCTCGATCATCGCCGCGTGGTACTCGTAGAACGCGCGGCGGCGCGCGTCCATGCCCTCGTGCTGCTCCCAGGCCTCCGGGATCATCATCATCGCTGCGTGCGCCAGCGGATAGCCGGCCATCGTCAGCAGCTCGAGCGCGTTGTCGAAGGTCGCGGTGTCGCTCTGGTGCTCGAAGCTGATCGGGTAGAGCTTCTTCAGGTCGTCGCCGAGCACGGGCGAGCGCATCACGCCTTCGCGCGCGCGCATCCAGTTGAAGTTGCCCTTGACGGTGTTGATCTCGCCGTTGTGCGCCACCATGCGGTAGGGGTGGGCGAGCGGCCACTCCGGGAAGGTGTTGGTGGAAAAGCGCTGATGCACCAGGGCCAGGGCGGAGACCGTGCGCTCGTCCTTCAGGTCCAGGTAGTAGGTGCCGACCTGGTCGGCCAGCAGCAGGCCCTTGTAGATGACGGTGCGGCAGCTCATGCTGGGCACGTAGTACTCGCGGCTGTGCGTCAGCTTCAGCGCCTGGATGGCGGCTGAGGCCGTCTTGCGGATCACGTACAGCTTGCGCTCCAGCGCGTCGGGCACGATGACGTCCGGGCCGCGGCCGATGAACACCTGGCGGATCACCGGCTCCTTGTCGCGCACCGTGGGCGACATCGGCATGTCACGGTCCACCGGGACATCGCGCCAGCCCAACAGCACCTGGCCTTCGGCGCGGATGGCACGCTCCATCTCCTGCTCGCAAGCCAGGCGCGAGGCGTGCTCCTTGGGCAGGAAAATCATGCCCACACCGTACTCGCCGGGGGCCGGCAGCGTCACACCTTGCGCCGCCATCTCGGCACGGTAGAACTCATCCGGGATCTGGATCAGGATGCCGGCGCCATCACCCATGAGGGCATCAGCACCCACCGCGCCGCGGTGGTCCAGGTTCTCCAGGATCTTCAAGCCCTGCTGCACGATGGCATGCGCCTTCTGCCCCTTGATGTGCGCCACAAAACCGACGCCGCAGGCATCGTGTTCTTGGCTCGGGTCGTAGAGGCCGTGGGATTGGGACTCGTCCAAGGCTTCCCGCACCGTCAGGAGAGGGGCAGTGTGGAGCTCAACAGTCTCAAGATTCTGGTCGGCAGGGGCCATGTCCACGTCGTTCTCCGGGGGCTTTTCAGGGGGATGGCGAGCATACTGCGGTGCAACATGCTTCTCAATCCCGATTAAATGGGGTCAGATACTATTTTTGACCAGCAGTTCGACACAAATCCAATATATGGGGACACATTGAGTTCTGAATTGCTCGTGCAGCACCGACAGGGGGCCAAGGGACCTATAGCAAGTCCCTTGCCACCGCATCTGCTGACACGGGACTTCTGAATATCCTCCTGCCGCCTGGCCTCCGCGATGCCAGAGACAGCGGTCACCCCAAGGGTGAACCGCCACGTGACGAACGCGCTGGGGTCAGAGGGCGCTCAGGGCGCCCGGGTTTGGTGCTGCGCCGGGCGGCCCCGCGGCCTGGGCACCACCGGCCGCCCCAGCAAGGGGGCCAAGTGGGCCAGAAAGGCCTCGTCGCCCAGGGGCCAGCCGCGCCGGCTGGCTTGGGTGATCCGCTCCACGACAGCAGGCGACAACATCGCCTCCAACCGCCCACGCCAGGCGGCCTCCCGATCGAAGGGCGTGTTGCCCAGGCCCCACCAGGGCGGCGCCTCCACGATCAAGGGGTCCCGCCATCGCCCAAGGTGGTGACCCACGCTGGACCACGGCTCCTGAAGGGCCTGCTCGACCGAGCCCTGATGGCGCGCTGCATGGGATTCGACATACAAGATGCAGTCCAGCACCCAGTCCCCAGGTTGCACCAAGGAAGAACGGAACCTGCCCTCCCACAGCGTGCCGCTGCGGCCATGACGGCGGTTGAACTCCGCCGCATGGCGCCGGCTCAAGGCCTGCATCATCCGACCCAGCGCGGGCGGCTCTGCCGGCGTGACCACCAGATGGAAGTGGTCGTTCAGCAGCAGCCAGGCATGCACGTCCACCCTGTAGGTGACAGCAGCGTCTGCCAGAAAGGCCTTCCAACGTTCCCGATCGGCATCGTCCAGGACGATGTCTTGCCGGTTGTGGCCGCGCTGCACGACGTGATGCACATGACCAGCGAGGCTGAGACGGGGCAGGCGGGCCATGACGATCAATGGCAAAGGCTGTGGCTGGCGCTCTGTACAGCAGACTCTGAAGCAGGACCGTCAGTCCAAGGCGCAATCGCCCTCGACGCCAGGGTTCACGGCGCCGCGGACACCTGCACCGCCGAGGTCAAGACCCCGCGCACCACGGCCTCGGGCGCCTTGCGGACGACAGCGCGGCCCATGGACTCCAGGACGACGAAGCGGATGTCCCCGGCCTCGGCCTTCTTGTCGCGGCCCATCCAGTCCAGGTAGACATCCCCACCCAGATCCGGTGCACGCACCGGCAATCCGGCGCGCACCAGCAGGGTGTGCATGCGCTGCAGCGTTGCAGGCGGCACGAGGCCCAAGCGCACCGAAAGATCCGTGGCCATGCGCATGCCGCAACCCACAGCCTCGCCATGGAGCCACTGGCCGTAGCCCAACCCAGACTCGATGGCGTGTCCAAAGGTGTGGCCGAAGTTGAGGATGGCACGCAAGCCCCCCTCTTTCTCGTCCTGACCCACCACCTCGGCCTTGATCTCGCAGGAGCGGCGGATGGCATGGGTCAAGGCGCCAGTGTCTCGGGCCAGCAATGCGTCCAGGTGATCCTCGATCCAGCCGAGAAAGCCTTCGTCAGCGATGGGGCCGTACTTGATCACCTCGGCCAGGCCGGCGATGAACTCGCGCTGGGGCAGCGTGTTGAGTGTGTCCAGGTCACACACCACGCGCTTCGGCTGGTAGAACAAGCCGATCATGTTCTTGCCCAACGGGTGATTGATGGCCGTCTTGCCGCCCACCGAGGAGTCCACCTGCGCGAGCAGGGTGGTCGGCACCTGCACGAAGGGCACGCCGCGCATGTAGCAGCCGGCCGCAAAGCCGGTGATGTCGCCCACCACCCCACCGCCCAAGGCGAACAACATCGTCTTGCGGTCTGCCGTGTGCTCGAGCAGGTGGTTGAAGATGCTGTTCAGCGCCGGCCAATCCTTGTGCGCCTCGCCATCGGGCAAGTTCAACACCGTGACTTGCGGGTAGTGCGGGCGAAGAGCCTGCACCAGGCGCTCTGCCCAGAGCGGCGCGATGGTCTCGTTGCTGACGACCACCGCCCGCGAGGCCTTCGGCAAGCCCGTCCACGCCTGGGGCTCGGCCAACAAACCGCTGCCGATCAGGATGTCGTAGCGCTCACGACCCGTGTCGACGCAGACAGTCTGGTGACCACCGCCTTGTGGGGCCGAGGTTGGAGCGCCTAGGGAAGCACTCGGGAGTTGTTCAGCAATGCCCATAGCAGAGCAGTGTATCGGCGCTGTCGCCGCGGCGAGAGTCGGCAAGGCACCGAGCGCCGGACGCCAGGGCAGCGCTGCGCTGAAGCGGCTCGACGGGATCAGCCAGCAGCCTGAGGCGCTGGGTCCACCGGTGAGGGCACGATGCTGGCGTCGATCAGCCCAGCCAACTCCAGTTGCATCAGGATCATGTGCTGCAGGCCCTGCACGGACGGTCGCGTGGTCTCGACGGTGAAGTGCGCCGCGCGTCGGTACAGCGGGTCACGCTCCCGGTACAGATCCCGCAAACGCTTCAACGGATCGGCCACCTGGAGCAGCGGGCGGTGCGTGTCATGTCGCAAGCGGCGAAACAGCTCCTCTGGAGTGGCGCGCATGTAAAACACCTTGCAGCGCGCGTGCAAGGCTTCGCGGTTGGCCTGGCGGAGCACCACGCCACCGCCCGTGGCGATCAACAGTCGCTGGCCATGCGACAGATCCTCGATGACCGCCTCTTCTTCGTCGCGAAACGCAGGCTCTCCATGCGTCTCGAAAAAGGCGCGGATCGGCATGCCGATGCGAGACTCCAGCTCGGTGTCCGCATCCACGAACCTCATGCCGAGGTGCCGCGCCAAGTGCCGCCCCACCGTGGACTTGCCACAGCCGGGCATGCCGATCAGGGCTAGGTTCATGACCAAACGATACGAACCAAGCAACGCGCCCGAAGAACAAGCCTCAAGGACATACGGCCTCATCGATCAGTGTGACCCTCGTAACAGCTGAAGCACCCTTGGAATCTACAACGGTGATAGCGAGGTCAAAAGCATTGAATGGAGTAGCCGAAACCGGCGAGGTAGCCAGATAGACCCCTGCCCCACAAAGATTACCTGATGTCCCCGAGAACACGTAGACGACATCTCCTAGCACAGAGACACGCGCCTGCGAGGTGTTGGTTGAATAAGCAACGTACGGCCCGGTGCCTCCGTATATGTACAACTTCAGGTTACTCGTACCCGCCGTGGTGTCCAATGCGCCAAGCGCAGCACGCTCGCTCAGCAAGACGCTGCTGGGCGACATCCGAAGCACACTCGAGGCTTGAGTGACCGTGACAGATGTGGTCTGGATTTGTCCGCCTGCGTCAGTGACGGTTATCACCACCACACCGGGCACGCTGACCACGTTTCCGTTGCTGTCAAAGGTCTGGATAGTCGAAGCTGATTGATTGATAGAGAAGAGGGCAGCAGACGTACCCGCTGAAGCAGCACCAAGATTCGTCAGTGTGGCCACTGCTGGATTACTCACCGAGAAGGCGTACGGTGGGGTACCCCCCTTCACCACCACTGCGAGTTGCTCACCTACGCTAGCTCCAGCCGTGGCCGGAGAGACCTGCATAGTTGTTGGGCCGTAGGCTACTACCGTGACAGTCACGGTGACCTGGGCCCCAGCAGCATCTGTCACGATCACGTTGGACGTCCCCGCGGCGACCGGTGTGATGCTGAGAGTAGAGCCAACTACAGGCGTTACGGCGCTGAGTACGGAGGGATTGGAAGATACGGCACTGTAGGGCGCCCGCCCGCCGAGGATCTCATAGGTCGTCAATCCCGCAGAAGGCGACAAAGTGAGAATCGGCCCAGAACTCAATACCAAAGGCTGCACCTGGCCCACATTGACATCGAAGCTGAACCGCGAACCTGCTGTATCGCTGACCACAATCGACGCAACCCCGGGGGCCACTGGTGTCACGGTATAGGTGGTGGACGTGGTGGAAGCCACCGTGGCTACCGCAGTATTGCTGGATTGATATCTGTACGAGCCAGCCCCGCCGCCCACCTCGTAGATTCTTGGGGAGCCCACAGCCAAGGTCACCACCGGTGGAGCCGAGGTAAACAATGGGGCCGAACTGCCAACAGCTGCTGTCACGCTGACATTCTGGAATTGGCCGTTGGCGTCAATGACCGATATGTTCGTACTCCCAGCGGCATTGAGGTCAACGGTGAACGCATTGGCAGTGCCGAATGGAGCGGCAGTTGCAATGCGCGTGTTGTTGACCGTCGCCGTGTAGACAGGGGTGCCACCTCGGATCTCGAATCGAAGCACATCGCCGACATTGCCGGACGCAGCCAGCGGCGACACCGTCATGGGCAATGATGACGCCGAAGTGACCGTCACCCCCACATTGACAGTGGCACCAAGACGATCGGTGACCACCACACTGGTCGCGCCGGTGGCTATCCCCGTGACAGAGAACGTACCCAGAAGTGAAGGCTGTGTAACGGTCACGACACTTGTATTGCCGCTTGTGACCACGTACGGCGCGGCGCCGCCCCGAATCTCGTAGGTCTGGGCATTGCCCGCCCCAGGCAACAGGCTCACGGCGCTGGGAGCCGTGGTGAACAACGCGGTGGACCCTCCCACTGAGACCAGGAAAGAGGTTGACCCGCCAATTCCATCCCGGATGTTCACGGTCGCGGTTCCGCTGGCCACCGCGTTGACCGTCAAAGAACTCCCAGTAGACGATACGGTAAGCACCGAGTTATCGCTGCTGGACACGCTATAGGCAGGTACGCCCCCATTGAACACGGGGGATCCCCCGCCAATCAGGAAAGTTCGGGGGGTGCCAGCCGACATGACCACGTTGCCGGGAGCGGAGGTGTAGAGCGGGGTCTGAGACCCCACGTTCACTGCGATCCCGACCGATGCGCCCAAGGAATCTCTGACGGAAAGATTGGCGTTGCCTGGAGCCGCACCTGTGATTGATAGGATGCTACCCACAACAGTTGCAGAAGCCACGGCAGGGGAACTCGTGCTCACGAAGTACGGGCCCGTACCGCCTGCAATGCTGAAAGTCTGGGACGTTCCAGGCGTAACGTTCAGTGCAGAAGGAGCGGTCGTAAACAGCGGCACGCTACCCCCGACAACTGCGGACAACGACACTGTGGCGCCTGCGGCATCCGTCACCTGGACGGTGGTCGATCCCGCAGCCAGAGGCGTCAGGGTAAGCACGCTGCCCGCAAGAGCAGCCTGGACCACCGCTTCGTTGCTGCTTCCTACCGCATAGGGCAGCGTCCCTCCCGACACCACAATCGTTCTGGCGGCACCGGCAGTAAGGCTAACGGGCGATGCGACGTTCAGCGCCAATGGAGTCACTGGAGCAGGCACCGCAGTCACCGTCAATGTCTGGACCTGTCCCCTGGCATCAGCAACCACCACAGAAGTTGCGCCTGCCTTCAAGAGATTGATCACGAACCGGTTGGCGCTCTGAGAAGCGACAGAAGCAATCAACGGGTTCGTGGGTATCACCGAGTAGGCGGGCTCGCCTCCGAACATGGTGATCGTCAAGCTGTCTCCGATGAGCCCGGAGATTGCCGAGGGAGACACTGTCAGCGGTTGAGACCCGGTGGCGCTCACCACCACTGTGACGGGAATTGCCACACCCAGAGCATCGCGCAGCGACACCGTGGCCGTGCCCGGCCCCACACCGTTGACCGTCAGCGTGTTGCCGCTGACCGCCGCCGTCGCTACGGCCGCGTTGCTGCTCGTGGCCGTATACGGCGCCACACCTCCACCCACCGTGTACGCCTGCGTACTCGCAGGCACCACCGTGATCGCCGATGGCGCCGACGTGAACAACGCCACTGCCGGTGAGGCCGTCACCGCCACACTCTGCGTCGCCCCCGCCGCATCACGCACCACCACTGTAGCCGTGCCCGTGCTCAGCGCATTCAGCGTCAACCTGGTGCCGCTCAGACTCGCCGTCACCACCGAAGTGTTGCTGCTCGATACGTTGTACCCAGGCGTACCGCCACCCACCTCGTACACCTCCCCCGTCCCCACCGCCAAGGACACCGCGGACGCAGCCGACACAAACAGCGGCGTCCCCGGCGCAGGCGCCACCGTCAACGCCACAGCCTGGATCTGACCCTTGGCATCAATCACCGAAATCGTCGTCTGACCCGCCTTGACCAGGTTGGCCGTGAACGTACTGCCCGATGCACTGATCGCCGCCACCGCCGCGTTGTTGGCCGTCACCGTGTAGGGACCATCGCCCCCGCGAATCGCAAAGCTCAATGTTTCACCCACCGTGCCCGACGCCGTCGTGGGCGTCACCACCAGCGCCTGCGCGGAGGTTGTGCTAACCGACACCCCCAGCGAGACCGCAGAGCCCGAAGCATCCCGAATCGACACCGTGGCCGTACCTGACCCCACACCGTTGACCGTCAGCGTGTTGCCGCCGACCGCCGCCGTCGCCACGGCCGTGTTGCTGCTCGTGGCCGTATACGGCGCCACACCTCCACCCACCGTGTACGCCTGCGTACTCGCAGGCACCACCGTGATCGCCGATGGCGCCGACGTGAACAACGCCGCTGCCGGTGAGGCCGTCACCGCCACACTCTGCGTCGCCCCCGCCGCATCACGCACCACCACTGTGGCCGTGCCCGTGCTCAGCGCATTCAGCGTCAACCTGGTGCCGCTCAGACTCGCCGTCACCACCGAAGTGTTGCTGCTCGATACGGTATACCCAGGCGTACCTCCACCCACCTCGTACACCTGCCCCGTACCCACCGCCAAGGACACTGAAGCTGCCGATGAGACGAACAATGGTGTAGCCGACGCTACGGTGAAGCCAACCTGAAGGCGCGAACCTGCCGCATCCGTGACGACAACCTGGGCCGACCCAACCTGCACAGCCGTTACCGTGAAGTTGGCCGCGGTTGAACTCACACTGACAACGGACGCATCGCTGGTCGTCACCGCGTAGGGGGTAGTCCCGCCTGAGATGGAGTAAGTCCCAGAAGCACCGGGCGACAACACCACAGCGTTTGGCGCACTCGTACCAAAAGCCAGCGGAGCATCCTGGAAGACTGTGGTGGCAAAAGTCACCGACCGTCCCTGTGAATCGAATATGGAGACTGAGGCGGTTCCAGTTGCCAGGGCCTGCAATTGGAGCGCACCTCCAGAGATGCTTGCGTTAAGCACCGCACTATTGCCACTGCTGACGGCGTACGGGCCGACGCCCCCGCCAATCGCAAAGGACTGGCTCACGCCCTTCTTGAGGTTCAGATCTGCCGGTGCCGTGGTGTACAGCGCCACCACCGTGGCACTCCCGACCGTCACTGCCAAAGTCTTGCTGGCCCCGACGGCGTCCGTCACCACCACGCTTGCAGTACCCACGGCACGGCCCGTGACGCTCAGCTTGCCGGCTGCATTGACGGTGACCTCGACCACACTCGCATCACTGCTCGTCGCCCTGTACGGGCCGGTACCACCCCCAATGTCAAAGGTTGGAGCCGATCCCGGGGCCACCACCAACGGACTGGCCGCCGTGGTGTAGAGAGCGACGGCATTGGCTCCGCCCCCCACCGTCACGTTGACTTCAGGGACCTTGGTACCCCGTGAATCAATCACCACCACCGTCGTCGAGCCGGACTGCCCCCCCGTCAAGGTCAGGGTCGAGCCGGTGACCTTGGCCGTCACGATTGAACTGTTGCCGACGGCCGCGGTGTAAGGCCCCGCACCGCCGCCGATCACGAAACTCTGGGCGGCACCTACGTTCAGGGCGACCTGCGCAGGCGCGGAAAGAAACAGAGGGTCAGCGCTACCGACCGTGACGTTGATGATCGAACTTGAACCCAGCGCATCCTTGACCGTCACGGTTGCAGATCCGGCACGAACTCCACTGATCCCAAACACGGTGTCACTGGTCTTGCCTGCCGTGGCTACCGAGACATCACTGCTGATGACCGTGTAGGGCGTCTTCCCCGATCCAATCGTGCACTCAACTGCACGCCCCACTTCGATCACCAGATTGGCACTGCACGACACGAAAACAGGTGTGCCGGTACCCCCGCCTGTGATGGGATTGCCTGCGTCGCCTCCCCCGCCGCCGCAGGCCGACAAGGTCAGGGCAAGCAATAGTGCGCAAATCCTTGCCAACATGTTCATTTCTCGCTTGGTTCGCTGTGTGCGCATGCCAACACGCCCGTCAATAGGAACACCGACTCACCTGGCGGAAGGTCCGTCAGAGATGATCTTTGGCGTGATAAAGATCAACAATTCCGTCTTGTTCACCGTTCGTGCGGTATTCCGGAAGAGAGCACCCACATAGGGCACGTCTCCCAGCAGAGGCACCTTGTTGACCTCATTCTTCTCGGTCTGGATGTAGATGCCACCGATGACCACCGTGCCACCGTTTTGCACCATCACTTTGGTCTTGGCGTGCTTCGTGTCAATGGCAAAACCTGAGGGAGTGGTGCGACCCACGCTGTCCTTGTTGACGTCCACATCCAGGATCACATTGCCTTCTGGCGTGATCTGGGGAACCACTTCGAGCTTGAGGTTGGCCTTCTTGAACGAAACCGCCGTGGCGCCACTCGATGTGGCGTTCTGGAAGGGCAATTCCTCGCCCTGCTCGATCAAGGCCTTGTCCTGGTCGGCGACGATCACACGCGGGCTGGACACGATCTTGCCCTTACCTTCGGCTTCCAAGGCAGAAAGCTCAAGGTTCAAGAATCGGTTGGCGCTAGGGCTGAACAGGGACAAAGCAAACGTGGCAGGGTTGAGACCCAGTGAACCGGTATTGGCAGGAAGGCTCACGAAAGAGGGGTCAGAGAAAGTCCCGGACTGCGAGCCCCCGGCTGCTGATCCCTGGCCACCAGACTGGGCGACAGTGCCCTGCCCCGTCTGCGTCAGGACTGTGCCGTAGGTGTTACCCACGGTAAGGTAGTTGCCGCCCCCGACAGAGTAACCCGGCACACCGCCTTGAGGTCCCCTCAGGTCGTTGCCGCCCAGCTTGACACCCAAGGCACGGCCGAAAGTGTCATCAGCCTCCACGATACGCGCCTCGATCAGGACCTGCCTGACGGGGATGTCAACCTTGGTGATCAAGGCCTGGACCTGCTCCAGCTTGCTGGCGATGTCGGTCACGAACAACTGGTTGGTACGGGCCTCGGCAATCACGCTGCCTCGAGGCGAGAGGATACGGGCGGAGCCCTGCCCAATGCCCGCCGAACCGGTAGCTCCTGAACCACCGCCGACCGCGCCACCCACGGAGGCTCCCGCAGAAGCACTGCCTGCGCCACCTGACCCACCACCACTCAAGGAACGCGCGATGATCTCGGCCTTGGTGTAGTTCAACTGGAACGACTGGGTACGCAGCGGCTCCAGGTCGGCCAGCTTGTTGCGGGACTCGAGTTCCGTCTGGTCCTTGGCGTTGAGCTCTTCCTTAGGGGCGACCAACAGCACGTTGCCTGTCTTGCGCACGCCCAGGCCCTTGCTCTGCAGGATGATGTCCAGCGCCTGGTCCCAGGGCACGTCCTTGAGGCGCAGCGTCACGTTACCCGTGACGGTGTCGCTGGTGACGACGTTGAAGTTGGTGAAGTCGGCGATCACCTGCAGCAAAGCCCGCACGTCGATGCTCTGGAAGTTCAGCGACAACTTCTGGCCGCTGTATCCGGAACCCTGTGCCAGCCGATTGGGGTCCACACGCACCGGCCGCACCTCCAGCACGAACTGGTTGTCCGTCTGGTAAGCGCTGTGCTCCCAAGCGCCGCGGGGCTCCACCACCATGCGGACCTTGTCACCCGACTGCACCGTGGAGATGGACTGCACGGGGGTGCCGAAGTCGGTCACATCCAGACGGCGTCTCAAGGCTTCTGGAAGCGAGGATTTCAGGAATTCCACAACCAGGCTCTGACCCTGGGTGCGGATGTCCACGCCCGTCTCAGCACCGGGGAGTCCCACGATGATGCGGCCTGTGCCATCCGCACCGCGCCGGAAGTCGATGTCGCGCAGGGCTTGACCACCAAGGGCTGGGGCTGGCTTGGTGGCAGCCTGCGCCGTTGGACCTGAAGAAGCCGCAGGCACCGCGCCTGCAGGGGCTGCTGCTTGTGCCGTGACCGGGGTGGGTGCCTGGGACAGAGAAGCGGCAGCGACTGCGGCCTCCAAGCGGATCACCAGCGCATTACCATCCAACCGGGCTTGGTAGGCAGAAGGCTGCTTGAGGTTGAGCACCACGCGCGTTCTTTCGCCGGCCTCTGCCACGGTCACCGTGCGCAGGTTGCCCTGGTTGACCTCGACCAGACTCCGACCCATGGCGTTGGTGACGCTCGGAAAGTCGAGAGCCACGCGGGGCGGGGTCTGGACCGAGAAACCTGCCGGCAGCGCGGGCAAAGGCTGGTTGAACTCGATGCGGACCACCTCCACGCCGCCCTGAAGGGAAGCGCTGACCGACTGGATCGCCGGAGCGGCCGACTGCGCCCAGCCAAAAGCTGGCAGCAGCATGAGCGACGCGGCCCACAGCCAGCGGCTCACGCGGGTTCGCCATCGGTCCTGCATGTGAGTCTCCTGCTGCTTGCTCGTCATCGGGCCTTCTCCTGCATCTCCAGCGCAGTGATGCGTTCCACCCACTCGCCGGAGGCGTCCTGCACGATCTCGCGCAACTCGATCTTGCTTTCTTCGATCTTCACGACACGCCCGTAGTTCTGGCCGACGTAATCTCCCAGCTTCACCTGGTAGAGCAACTTGTCCACGGTAATCAAGGCCACAGGACGGCCCTGGCGCAGCACACTGCCCGTCAAGGCCATGGCGTCAAGCGGAAGTGCCTCCAGCGGTTCA
>CAISJH010000354.1 GCA_903885585.1 uncultured beta proteobacterium | reverse complement strand
TCGGGGCCCGTTCGACTTCGTTTGCCTGACTGACGACCACCGCGGCGTTCGGGAGGAGGTGCGCTGCCTGCCCATCCCCAGCCTGGCCCTGCCTCCCGGCATTCCTGAGCGGGGCTGGACCAAGCTCACCACCTTCGAGGCTGACCTTCACGGGCTGGAAGGCACCGCCCTCTTCCTGGATCTGGATGTGGTGATCGTGGGTGACATCACGCCCTTCTTCGAGGCACCGGGTGAGTTCCTGATCATTCATGACTGGAAACGCCCCTGGCGCATCACGGGCAACTCCTCGGTCTACCGCTTCCAGATCGGTGCGCATGCCGATGTGTTGGCCGAGTTCCGCGCCACCCAGGAACAGGTGCGCTCACGACTGCGCAACGAGCAGGCCTTCCTGTCCGAGGTGATGCACCGCCAGGGGCGCCTGGCCTATTGGCCGGCGCACTGGTGCAGCAGCTTCAAGTACCACTGCATCCCCGCCTGGCCCACGAGCTACTGGCGCGAGCCCCGCTTTCCGGCAGGCACGCGCATCGTCATCTTCCACGGCGAGGTGAACCCCCCCGACGCACTGGCCGGTCGGCGCAACCGGCGCTTTCGCCACATCCAACCCGCCCACTGGGTGGCCGAACACTGGCGGGAGTGAGTCTGGTCAGTCCAGCAACACACTGCGCCGCGGCAGAGTGACCTGCCAGGACAGCGAGGCGTTCCAGCGCTGGTTCTCGCGCACCTGCTCCTCGTACTTCCAACTGCGGGCGTGCTCCAAGTGCAGGGACACCAGCGCGTGCCTCAGGCGGCGGCCGCGCACCCCCGCGTGATTCAGGCGGATGCCCAGATTGCGGTCCTCGGCACCGTAGGCCATCGCCTCGTCAAAACCCGCCACCTTGAGAAGGTCCGCCCGCCAGGCCCCGCTCAGGTTGCCCACGAAGGCGTCCCGCGGCGACAGCCGGTCCAGCATGCAGGCCAACAACCGCCCCGCACCGGAGGGCGGCAGCAGGCGCAGCGCCGAGAGCTTCACACCTTGTGCTCGCAACCAAGGTCCACTGAACAGTCGCTGGTCGTCAATCCAGGCGAGCGGGAGTCCCTCGCCTTGCAGACGCTGAGGGAGGTTCAGGTGACTGCCCGCTGAGAGGAACTCACCTTGGCGCGCCCGCGCTTCGAGCGTGGCCAGTACGTCCGCGCGAGGTACGCAGTCCGCATCGGTGAAGACAAGATAGTCAGCCTGCGACGCCGCAATCGCCCGGTTGAGCGCGAGGCACTTGCGAAATCCCTCATCCGCCTGGGTCAGGTGGCCGAGCGCGCACGGCATACAGGTTCGTGCCTGCGCCACCACATCCGCCACCTGAGCAAACTCGCTGTCCTCCGCCACCCAGACCTCGTCAGGCGCTCGGGTCTGCCGGGCGTAGCCGCGCAGCGTGCAGCGCAGGGCTTCCCAGTTGTTGTAGGCGGAGATGACGACACCGATCTTCACAACCCCCATTATCTGAAGCCCCATGAGCCTGCAGGCAGCAGATGCCCCTCCAACGGGGGCCCCGCTGGCGGGATGCGTGGTTCACAGTCAATCCGAAGAATCAGGTCTTCTCAACCCGAACACCCGGAGACCCGAACATGAAGTCGATCAACTTGTCTGTGCTGTTGGCAGCAGCCTGCTTCCCCGCCTTTGCTGCCCTGGACATCAACCGGGCCAGTCAGGCCGAGTTGGAGACCTTGCGCGGCTTGGGCCCGCAACTGTCCACGCGCATCCTGACGGCCCGTGAGGCACGGCCTTTCAGCGACTGGGACGACCTGCGCCGCCGGGTGACCGGGCTGGGACCCGCGCAATCGGCACGGCTGTCGCGTGAAGGCCTCACAGTGGCCGGCGCTGCCTTCGCAGCCACAGACTCGATGCTGACCCCGCGCAAGGCGCCGCGCACGTCGTCTACCGAAGGGCGTTGAGCACCGGAGCCTCCCCCCGCTAGTACCCCGGCACCGGCGGGTCGCCTGGGCCGGTGTCGCGACGGTGAGTTGCACGCCTTGCCCGCGGACAGCCCGGCATAACATGGAGGCATGACACCGGCCCTGTCCCCATCTACCGCGCCCCCGACACCGCTGATCGTGCGCCTGCGCAACTGGGTCGGGGATGTGGTGCTCTCGGTGCCAACGCTGCAGCGCCTCCAGGCATCGGGGTTCGAGCTGCACCTCGTGGGCAAGGGGTGGGCAGGCGATCTGCTCGCCGGCTTCGGCTGGCCGGTGCACAAGCTGCCGTCCGGGCACTTCGAGCGGCTCAGCCAGTTGAGGCAGTTAAAGCGAAGCTTGTCTGCCGGTGGACGCTGCCCCGTGGGCTTGACCTTCCCCTATTCCTTCTCCAGCGCGCTGGAGATGAGGGTGGCGGGGCTGCGTCCCACGGGCTTTTCCTACGAAGGCCGCAGCCTGCTCCTGCGCCACGCCGTGCCGCGACCTTCAGGCTTGCATACCTTGGAAGAGTACTGGGCTTTGGGCAGCGCCTTCCTGGGCCGTGAGGCGCCCCTGCCCGCGAGCATCCAGTGGGCCGTGCACCCCAAGGCCACGGCCCAGGCTCAAGCCCTGCAGCTCAACCAGGGCTTGAAGCCGGGCTATGTGCTGGCGTGCCCGTTTGCAGGGGGGACCTTCGAATCGCAGGACAAGCGCTGGCCGGGCTTTGCCGAGTTCATCGACCGGATGATGGACCAGACCGGGCGCCAGGTGGTGCTGTGCCCCGGCCCGGGTGATGAGGCAACGACCGCCCACCGCGATCACCCCAGGGCGATCATTCTGGAGGGCGTGGGCATGGGCGCCTATGGGGCGCTGATGAAGCAGGCCGCGCTGGTGGTCTCCAACGACACAGGCCCCGGCCATCTGGCCGCCGCGGTGGGCGCACCTCTGTTGTCGGTGCTCGGCCCCACGGAGCCGGGCCTCTGGCGCCCCTGGGGGCCTGGCGTGCACATCGAGCGGCACTGGCCCCGCTGGCCGCAGGTGGACGAGGTCCTCGCCCGCGCAGAGTCGATACTGAAGTCTTCAATCAACGGCTGACGCATGACCCCTCCTGCACTGCACCTCCACGCCGCCGACGTGGCGACTGAACATGACCGCCTGCTGGCAGATGCATCCTGGCCGCCTGCGCTCGCCACACCGCCCGAGGCGCAAGCCGATGCGGCCACCTCGGGCGATGAGGGCGTGCGGCTTTGGCACTGGATCCGCACCAACCACCGGTTCAACACCCTGCTGTGGCGCGAGGAAGATCTGGCGCGCCGCACCCGCGTGGCCGATGCGGAGATCGCCGCCAACAAGCGGGCCATC
>CAISJH010000353.1 GCA_903885585.1 uncultured beta proteobacterium | reverse complement strand
TGTCGGCGCCTGTCGATGGTGGCGGGACGCAGGGTGCGGATACCTGCTGCAGCGAAGTCAAGGAGGAGGGGCGGGCGCAGCCCGTCCCGGGGGACATGAGCGGAAGCAGGTATCCGCATCCTGCGTCTCGCGCCGGCCATCCCCTGCTCAAACAAACAACAGCACGCCGCCATGCAGCCTACAGCTGAAGCCGCCTGGGCGGTGCTGGACACCGTGCCTGACCCTGAGGTGACGGCGCTGTCAGTGCGTGACCTGGGCATCGTGCGGGAGGTGTTTTGCGGTGAAGAGGGCACCCAGGTCGTGCTCACACCCACCTACTCGGGCTGCCCGGCCACCGAAGTCATCTCCGACAGCGTGCGACAGGCGCTGCAAGACGCCGGCTTTGGCCCGGTCAGCGTGACGCTGCGCCGCGCCCCGGCCTGGACCACCGACTGGATCAGCGAGGAGGGCCGCCGCAAGTTGCGTGAGTACGGCATCGCCCCGCCCGGGCCGGTGGACGACGGCGCCTCGGGGTGTGGGGCAAGCTCCTCACGCAGCGGGGCTGCCCCCATCCGCATCCGCCCGCGCGGCGTGGACTGCCCGCGCTGCGGCAGCGGGCAGACCGAGCGCCTGTCGGCCTTCGGCTCTACCGCCTGCAAGGCGATGTACCGCTGCCTGGCCTGCCGCGAACCTTTCGAGTACTTCAAGCCGATCTGAGCTGTACGACTCACCACACCCTCACGATCACCGACCCTGAGACATCGCCATGAGCGGACTTCACTTCCACCCCCTGCGCGTGCAGGACGTGCGCCCTGACACTGACGACGCCGTCGTGGTCACCTTCGACGTGCCCACATCACAGGCTGGCGACTTCGCCTTCACGCCCGGTCAGTACCTCACGCTGCGCCATGACGTGGACGGCCAGGATCTGCGCCGCTCCTACTCCATCTGCTCGGCGGTGGGCGAGCCGTTGCGCGTGGGTGTGCGGCACGTGCCGGGAGGGGCCTTTTCCACCTGGATGCATGGCGGCCTGAAGGTCGGTGACACGGTGGAAGTGATGCCGCCTCAGGGCCGCTTCGGGCAGGCCGCTGCCGAACTGGCCGGCACCGACCGCGCCGCGCACGTGCTCGCCATTGCCGGGGGCAGCGGCATCACGCCCATCCTCTCCATCCTGCGCACCCTGCTGGCCACAGCGCCGCGCGTGCGCTGCACGCTGCTGTACGGCAACCGCCATGCAGCCTCCACGATGTTCAAGGAGGAGCTGGAAGACCTGAAGAACCGCTACCTCACGCGTCTGGCCCTGCACCCGGTGTTTTCGCGCGAGCAGGTGGACTCCCCCCTGGGCGCCGGCCGGCTGGATGCGCAGCGCATAGGGCTGTTCCTGCGCACGCTGATTGACCCCCAGGGCGTGGACCATGCCTTCGTCTGCGGCCCCCACGCGCTTAACGACGAGGCTGAAGCCGCGTTGAAGAACGCAGGTATCGCCGAGGAGCGTATTCACATCGAGCGCTTCGGCGTGCCGCCCGCACTGCAGCCTGCAGGCGACGCGCACGTGCATCAAGCGGGCGACGCCGAACAAGCGCGCATCGTGCTGGTGCGTGATGGCCTCACGCGTGAGTTCGGCTTTGGGCCCGCCGATCCCAGCATCCTGGACGCTGCCGCGCGCGCAGGGCTGGATGTACCGTACTCCTGCAAGTCCGGCGTGTGCGCCACCTGCCGCTGCAAAGTGTTGGAAGGGCAGGTGCGCATGGACCGCAACTTCGCGCTGGAGAAGGCCGAGGTGGCTGCCGGGTTCGTGCTCAGCTGCCAGGCCCACCCCTTGACCGAGCGCGTGGTGCTCAGCTTCGACGAGCGCTGAGGCCGCGCCCAGGGAACCTGACCAACCCCCCGCCCAGCTTCAACGCCCAGAGTCCATCGGCCCATGGCCCGCCCGCGTGCCGCCACCTATGACGACCAGCGTGCCCAGATCCTGAAGGCTGCTGCGGCCCTGTTCGCCCGCCGGGGCTACACCGCCGCCACCCTGAACGAAGTGGCTTCGGCCAGTGGCGTGTCCAAGGCCACGCTGTACCACTACTTCAGCGACAAGCACGCGCTGCTGGAGGACATCGTGCGCAGCCACGTGGCGCGGCTGGAAGGGCTGGCGCGGCAGGAGGCCCCGGCAGCGCCCGGGCCCGAGGCTCGCTTGCGCAGCTTGATCCGCCGCTTCATGCAAGCCTATGCCGACGCCCAGAGCGAGCACCGGGTGCTCACCGAGGACGTCAAGTTCCTGGATGAGCGCGCCCGCGAGGCGGTGCTGGATGGTCAGCGCCAGGTGGTGGCGGCGTTTGCCCACGGCATCGCGGCCTGCCGCTCCGACCTGTCGGCCGACCTGCACAAGCCCATGGCCATGTTGCTCTTCGGCATGATCAACTGGACCTTCACCTGGCTGCGCCCGGACGGCACCCTGACCTACACGGCCCTGGGCGAGATGGTGGCCGATCTCTTCTTCGGCGGGCTGCCCGCCGTGACCGCCACGCTTGCGCCGCCGCAAGCCGGCGCGCTGCCACCGGAGCTACGGTAGGGCCCGATGGCCCCTCCGCAGCCCCGTCCGCTACAGCGCCCCTTCCTCGACCCACACCGCCGCTTCACGTTGCTGTACCTGCTGGCGGCGCTGGCGCTGTGGTGGGGTCTGGTCGCTTGGTGGGAGCAGCGCGCGGCGGTGGAACTGGTGCCCTACAGCCAGTTCGAGCAGGCCCTGCGCGAGGGCCAGGTGGCGGAGGTGCAAGTGGTCGGCAGCTTGGTGTTGGGGCCACTGAAGAGTCCGCAGCCCGGCGGCGGGCGTGTCCTGGCGGCCGAGCTCGTCGAACCCGTGCTGGCCGAGCGCTTGTCGGGCTTTGACGTGCCCTACCGGCGCGTCCGCGAGTCCACCTGGCTGAACCAGCTCTGGTCCTGGTTGGCGCCGGCGCTGATCTTCTTTGGTGTCTGGTACCTGCTCTCGCAG
>CAISJH010000352.1 GCA_903885585.1 uncultured beta proteobacterium | reverse complement strand
TCAGCAACCCGCGCAAGGCCGGCATCATTGCCGTGGACCTGGACGAGGGCGACTACCTGATCGGCGCGGCGCTCACCGACGGCAAGCACGACGTGATGCTGTTCTCCGACGGCGGCAAGGCGGTGCGCTTTGACGAGGATGACGTGCGGCCTATGGGCCGCCAGGCGCGCGGCGTGCGCGGCATGATGCTCGAGGAAGGCCAGAGCGTGATTGCCATGCTGGTGGCCGACCAGGACGACACGCAAAGCGTGATGCCTGAGGAGTCCACCCGCATCAGCGTGTTGACCGCCACCGAGAACGGCTTTGGCAAGCGCACCAGCATCGTGGAGTACACGCGCCACGGCCGCGGCACCAAGGGCATGATCGCCATCCAGCAGAGCGACCGCAACGGCAAGGTGGTGGCGGCCACACTGGTGCGCACGGCCGACGAGATCATGCTCATCACTGACAAGGGCGTGCTGGTGCGCACCCGGGTGAGCGAGATCCGTGAACTGGGCCGTGCCACGCAAGGGGTGACGCTGATCGCCCTGGATGCCGGCGCCAAGCTCAGCGGTCTGCAGCGGATCGTGGAAAACGATGCCGGCACCGACGACGAGCCCGAGGTCGGCAGCGCCGGCGGGGATGCGGCCTGATGAACACCGCACTGCTGGCGCTGCGTGAGCAGATCGACGCCGTCGACCGCGAGTTGCTGACGCTGCTGAACCGCCGTGCCGGCCTCGCGCTCGAGGTGGGCGAGATCAAGAAGCACGAGGGCTCCCCCGTGTTCCGGCCCGAGCGTGAGGCGCAGGTGATCGAGGGTCTGAAGCGCGACAACGTGGGCCCGTTGAAGAACGACAGCATTGCGCCCATCTGGCGCGAGGTGATGTCGGCTTGTCGCTCCTTGGAAAGCGCCTCGCGCGTGGCTTTCCTGGGCCCGGCCGGCACCTTCAGTGAGCAAGCGGCGCTGGGCTACTTCGGCTCCTCCATCGAGCGCGTGCCTTGCGCCAACATCGACGAGGTGTTCCGCGCAGCCAGTGCCGGTGCGGCTGATTTCGGCGTCGTGCCGGTGGAGAACTCGACCGAGGGTGTGGTGGCGCGCTCACTGGACCTGTTCCTCCACACGCCTCTGACCATCGTGGGCGAGACCAGCTTGCTGGTGCGCCACAACCTGCTGCGCAAGACGGCCTCGCGCGAGGGCATCACGGCGGTGCTCGCCCACCCCCAGGCCCTGGCCCAGTGCCAGGCCTGGCTGTCACTGCATCTGCCGCAGGCCGAGCGCCGGCCGGTGTCCAGCAATGCGGAGGGCGCACGGCTGGCTTCGCTGGATGAATCCGTGGCCGGCATCGCCAGCGACCGGGCGGCCACCGAGTTCGGCCTGCACGTGGTCGCGCCCGCCATCCAGGACGATGCGCACAACCGCACCCGTTTTGCCATCGTGGCCCTGCCTGAACGCAGCCCGGCCCCCAGCGCCAGCGGGCATGACTGCACCAGCCTGGTGGTATCGGTACCCAACCGGCCCGGGGCCGTGCACGACATGCTGGTGCCGCTGAAGGCCCATGGTGTATCCATGACGCGTTTCGAGTCCCGGCCCGCACGTTCGGGTCAGTGGGAGTACTACTTCTACATCGACATTGCGGGGCACCCGGACAACGCCCGAGTGGCTACTGCCTTGAGCGAGTTGCGCGGCACCTGCGCCTTCTTCAAGGTGCTGGGCACCTACCCGGTCGACACCCACTGATGATGATCGAACGGCTGGCCATCGTCGGCTGCGGGCTGATGGGGGGCAGCGTGGCCCTGGCCCTGCGGCGCGCGGGCGTGGTGCGGCATATCGCGGGCTACAGCCGTTCGCCCGCCTCCAGCCGCCGGGCGCTAGAGCTGGGCGTCATTGACGAAGCCTGCGTCACTGCGACCGAAGCGGCCCGCGGCGCTGAGGTGGTGCTGCTATCGGTGCCGGTGGCCTCCACGCTGGAGGTGCTGGAGTCCATTCGCACAGCGCTTGCGCCTGCGGCCCTGTGCATGGACGTGGGCAGCACCAAGCGGGATGTGGTGACCGCTGCACGCACCGCCCTGGGGGCGGC
>CAISJH010000351.1 GCA_903885585.1 uncultured beta proteobacterium | reverse complement strand
GTGGGCGGGCGACCGCCCGCCCACGGAAGCATTGGGGGGGTGGTTCGAGGTAAGAGGGCCTCGGGAGCTGGGGGGCGATAGCCGAGGGAGCTGTGCGGCCGGGCAGTGTTATAGTGCCGACGCCATCTTTCGATCAGCACTTCGGCTTCGCGAAGGCTGGAGAAGATCTCACCGTTGAGCAGCTCATCGCGCAGCTTCGAGTTGAAGCTCTCGCAGTAGCCATTCTCCCATGGGCTGCCTGGCTCGATGTAGGCAGTTTGGGTTCCGACGTTGCCGATCCACGTCCGTAGCGCCTTGGCGATGAACTCGGGGCCATTGTCCGAACGGATGTAGTCGGGTGGCCTGCGCCAGATCATCGCGTCAGCCAGGGTCTCCAGCACGTCCTGGGCGTTCAGGCGCCGTTTCACCCGGATCGCCAGAGCCTCGCGGGTGTATTCATCGATCAGGCACAGCATCCGGAACTTCCTGCCATCATGGGGCCTCGCCTCGACAAAGTCGTGCGACCAGACATGGTTGGGCCAGTTCGCCCGCAGCCGGACGCACGAGCCGTCGTTGAGCCATAGCCGCCCTCGCTTGGGCTGCTTCTGTGGCACCTTCAGCCCCTCCCGTCGCCAGATGCGCTGCACCCTTTTGGCATTCACCAGCCACCCAGCCTCGCGCAGCAAGGCGGTGATCCGCCGGTAGCCATACCGGCCGTAGGTCCTGGCCAGCTCGATGATGTCAGCGGTCAGTACCGCCTCATCGTCAGGGGTCTGCACTGCCTTGCGTTGTGTGGAGCGGTGCTGGCCCAGCACCAGGCAGGCCCGACGCTCGGAAACGCCCAACTCGGCCTGCACCCTCTCCAAACACGCCCGGCGACGGGCGGGGCTTAGAAGTTTCCCCGTGCAGCTTCCTTCAGGATCAGCTTGTCCAGCGTCAGGTCCGACACGGCTTTGCGCAGCCGCGCGTTCTCGAGCTCGAGCTCTTTCAGCCGCTTCAACTGGTCCGTCTTCATCCCGCCATACTCGGCGCGCCAGCGAAAATACGTCTGCTCGCTCACCGCAATCGAGCGAACCGCTTCCACCAGCGCGCGGCCTTGGCCCGTCAGCACCTCGACCTGTCGAAGCTTCGCAACGATCTCCTCGGGTTTGTGACGCTTGTGTCCCATTTGATCCTCCTCCAGGGGGCAAAGTCTGCCCCATTGCGGGTGGACCACTTCAAGGGGTGCAGACCAGTCGCCGGTATCCACCTGCAGGGTGGGGTCGCCTTCGTGCGGATGCTTCAGCCCCAGCGCGTGCCCGATCTCGTGCAGCAGCACGTGCAGCAGGTCGGTGTCGGTGGTGCGGGAGCGATAGTTGAAGTCGATATGGACATCGCCGCCTATGGTAAATTCGACGCGGGACACCCGAAGACTGCCATCTTCGTCAACGGACGCGTTCGTGTCAGGGACGTTGCCCCAGCCCACGGCGTTGCCACGCCCCAGAGCCGAGAAGTTGTAAAACCCGAACGTCAGGTCGCCTTCGCTGCCGGCGGTTTCGATGAAGGTGAGGCCGCTGACGGCCGACCACATGGCAAGGGCCTGGCGGGTGGCGGTT
>CAISJH010000350.1 GCA_903885585.1 uncultured beta proteobacterium | reverse complement strand
CGCCAAGTCTCGATTCCTCTGGCCGACATCATCGCCAAGGGCGCCATGGCCTTTGGCATGACAGACCCGACCAAGTCCAAGCTGGACATGACCAAGGTGACCAACCTCTTCGTGATCGCAGATCGCTATGGCGTCACGGGCAAGAGCCAGGGCACCAATGACCAGACCAAGATCCTGGTTGACGCGATCTACTGGTCCAAGTAGCGCAAGACCCGAAGGTCAGCACCAAGAACAAGGGGCCCTGCGAGGGCTCCTTGTTGCGCGCGGACGGTGGACTTGACAGGTCAGCCGACCACGACAGCGATGTGCCTCAGCCCAGCAGGGCACCGCGGCCATCAAAGGCCAGCGCGCAGCCCGTGGCCGGCCTGAGCCACACCTTCTGGCCGGACTGCCAATGCTCATGGCCGCTGCTGACCTTGGCGTTCAGCAAGCCCTTGAGGCCCTCGACCTGCAGATGCAAGAGCGAAGCATCACCCAGGTGCTCGGCGAGGACGATCCTGGCCTCGATGCCGGCGCCGTCTTCAGCCACGCCAAGATGCTCCGGCCGCAGGCCTGCACGCTGAACGTTCAGGTTGTCGCCGGACTCGCACAGAGCCCTCCACAGGGCGCGGTGCGGCGCCGGGGCCCCTTCCACAGGGCGATCCACCAGGTTGATCTTGGGTGCACCCAGGAAGGAGGCCACAAACTCATTGGCAGGTCGCTGGTAAAGCTCCAGCGGTGCGCCGAGCTGCTCGATGCGTCCCTGGTTGAACACTGCAATCCGATCGCCCAGCGTCATGGCCTCCACCTGATCGTGGGTCACGTAGATCATCGTCGTGCCGAGTTCCTGGTGCAGGCGGCGCAACTCCACTCTCATGTCCACGCGCAGCGCCGCGTCCAGGTTGGACAGCGGCTCGTCAAACAGGAACACCCTGGGCTTGCGCACGATCGCGCGCCCGATGGCCACTCGCTGTCGCTGGCCGCCTGAGAGCTCCTTGGGATAGCGGGATAGAAGGGGCTCGATGCGCAGGATCTCCGCGGCTTTTCGGACCTGTTCGTCGCGGGCCTGCCTGGGCACCCCGGCCATGCGCAGTGAGAAGCCCATGTTCTCGGCCACGTTCATGTGAGGGTAGAGCGCGTAGCTCTGGAAGACCATGGCGGCGCCACGTTGCGCCGGGTGCACATCATTGCTGCGCACACCGTCGATCAGCAGATCGCCCTGAGTAATGGACTCCAGCCCCGCGATCATGCGCAGCGTGGTCGTCTTGCCGCAACCGGAGGGCCCCACGAAGACGAGAAATTCTCCTTCTCGAACCTCCAAGTCCACGCCTTGAATGACATCCACCTCACCAAAGCGTTTGCGCACGCCTTTCAGCGTGACCTGGCCCATTTCAGCGCCCCACCTGGACGGTTTCCTGAGCACTGGCCAACTCAGCACCGTGTCTGCGTTGGCTTTGCAGGAACTGCTGATACCAATGGGCGCTGTCTTTGAGTGTGCGTTTCAACGACTGGTAGTCAACGTGCACGATGCCGAACCGCTTCTCGTAGCCTGAAGCCCACTCGAAGTTGTCCATCAGGCTCCACACCATGTAGCCCGCCATGGGCACGCCCTGCCGCAGCGCTTCGCCCACCGCAGCGATGTGGTCTGCCAGGTAGCGGATGCGGTCCGCATCGTGCACCCGTCCATCAGCCAGACGGTCTGGAAACGCGCCGCCGTTCTCGGTGATGTACAGAGGGGGCACGGGGTAGTCCTGGTGCAGACGCAAGAGCAAGTCGGTCAGGCCTTGAGGATAGATTTCCCAGCCCATGTCGGTCAGGGGCAGCCCGCTGGAGTTCACATCGAAGGGCTCTCCAGCGCTGACCACGGAGCGCGAGTAGTAGTTGATGCCCAGGTAATCCAGAGGCACGGCAATGGCGCGCATGTCCCCTTCCTCCACCTTGGGAGCATCGGCACCCAGGTGGTCCAGTACATCCTGCGGGTAGGCGCCACGGAATATGGGGTCCATGAACCAGCGCAGCAGCCGGCCGTCCTCCAGATGCGCCTTCGCCACGTCTTGCGGTGAGTCCTCGGCGGGCACCATGGGGGCCAGATTCAGCACGATGCCCAGCCGCGCCTTGCAGCCGTCGGCACGCAGCGCACTCAGTGCCAGGCCATGGCTGAGCAGCAGGTGGTGCGACACCTGGATGGCCAGCGCACGGTCCTTGAGGCCTGGCGCGAAGATGCCGGTTTCATGGCCCAGAAAGGCCATCACCCAGGGTTCGTTGTGGGTGGTGATGGCCTCCACCTGATTGCCAAACCGCTGCGCCATGCCGCGCGCATAGTCGACGAAGTGTTCAACGGTCTGCCTGGACGCCCAGCCGCCGGCATCCTGCAGCGCCTGCGGCAGGTCCCAGTGGTTGAGCGTCATGTGCGCCTTCAAGCCACGCCGGGCGAGCCCCTGGAGCAGGCGGCTGTAGAAGTTCAGCCCTTGTTCGCTCCATGCACCGTGACCCAGCGGTTGCACCCGCGGCCAGGAAACCGAGAAGCGGTACGTGTTCACTCCCAGCGAGGCGATGAGGTCCAGGTCCTCTTCCAGGCGGTGCAGGTGGTCGCAGGCGACGTCGCCGTTGCTGCCATCCGCAATCGCGCCGGGCACGCGGCAGAACCGGTCCCAGATGGACTCGCCCCTGCCCCCTTCCTGAGCACCGCCTTCGATCTGAAAGGAACTGGTCGCCACGCCCCAGCAGAAATCGGCGGGGAAGCGCAGGGCGGGGTCCAGGGCGTCGTACAGGCTTGAGGGGTCGGTGTGGGCATTCATGTCGGGGTTTGCGCAGACTTCACTTGACTGCGCCAGTGGTCAGGCCGGAAATGAGCTGCCTGGAAGACAGCGCGAACAAGATCAGCAGAGGAATCGTGGCGATGGCCGAGCCGGTCATCAACGCGCCCCACTCGGTATTGACGGGGCTCTGCAGACTGCGCAGCGCCAGGGGCAGCGTGTACTGGTCTGCGCTGCGCATCACGATCAAGGGCCCGATGAAGTTGTTCCACGAGGCAATGAAAGTGATGAGCCCCAGCGTGCCCAGTGCAGGCTTGAGCAGCGGCAGCACGATGCGCCAGTAGATGGCGAACTCGCCACAGCCGTCCATGCGAGCCGCTTCGATCAGCTCGCGCGGGATGGCGCTGGCGGCAAACTGCCTCATCAGGAAGATGCCAAAGGCGCTGGCCGCACCGGGGATGTACAACCCGCGGTGCTGGTCGATCCATCCGAGCGCGTCCATGATCAGGAAGGTGGGGATCATGTTCATGAAGGACGGCAACAGCATGGTGGCCATCACCAGCGTGAACAGGGCCTTCTTGAAGCGGAACTCCATCAAGGCGAACGCGTACCCGGCCATCGAGCAGAACACCAGCGTCAGCGCGGTGGAGGCCAGCGCCACGTAAAGGCTCCAGCCGAGGTTGCGCCAGAAGGGCAAGCGCGAGGTCAGGATCTGCAGGTTGTCCAGCAGGTCCGTGCCGAACCACATCGGTGGAGGCATGTTGAAGATGGCCGTACGCGAGTGCGTCGCAAAGACGAACATGAAGTAGAACGGCGCCAACATGATGAGCGCCCCTGCCAGCACCAGCAGCTTGGCAGCCCATGGGGCCATGCGTTGTGTACTCATCTGGATCTGCCTGGCTTCACGCCTGGTCGCCGCGGGGGCGGAAGGCACGGTTGGTCAACCAGGTGAGCACGGCCACCACGGCGAACAGCAGCCATGACATCGCGCTGGCACCACCGAAGTCATTGAAGTCGAAGGCCATCCGGTAGAGGTAAACCGCCGAGGTCATTCCGGACTGGTCCACCCCACCTCTGCCGCCTGTGAGGATGAACGGCTCTTCAAACAGTTGCAACCCGCCGATCACGCTCAGGGTGACGCCAAAGAAGATCATCGGCTTCAGGTTCGGCAGCGTGATGCACCAGAACTGCTGCCAGCGCCCTGCGCCGTCCATCGTGGCGGCCTCGTACAGGTCTTTCGGGATGGTCTGCAGCGCGGCCAGGTACAGCACCACATTGAAGCCCAGGTAGCGCCAGAACACGACGAAGGCGATGGCCGGTTTGATGTTCTCGGCCCGGCCCAGCCAGTCCACATGTTCGGCTCCGAAGACTGCGTGAAGCATCGCGTTGATGAGGCCGAAGTCCTTGGACAACAGCGAGCTGAACATGATGGCGATGGCCACCGTGGACGTGATGTAGGGCAGGAAGTAGGCCCCGACCACGCCGTCTCGCAGGCGCTTGAAGGATTGATGGATGAACACCGCCAGCGGGATGGCCACCAGGTGCTGTGGCGCGCCTGACACCACGGCCAGCCATAGGGTGTTCTTCAGCGACTTCCAGAACCACTCGTCCTGCAGCGCGAAGGCAAAGTTCTCCAGCCCCACGAAGCTCATGGAGTCCAGGCCGCTGGTGGGCTCCCAGGACTGGAACGCGAGGTGCAGGGAGAACAGCAGAGGGAACACCCCGAACACGGCGAACAGCACCAGAAAGGGGCTGATGAAGACGTAGGGCGCCCAGCGCGGCGACAGTCGCAGGGTCTGGCGAAGGGAGCGCTTCATCGGTGGGCCCGGCGCTCTAACAGACGTTGTGCATCGGCCAGGGCTTGGCCGATGTGCTTGCCGCGGTCCAGCACGTTGTCCAACTCGGTGCTGATGACTTCATCTGCGAAGTTGTTCTGCTTGTGCACTTCGGTGGTGCTGATGCGGCGTGCCGCTTCACGCCACACCGCACGGGCCGGCTGCCCTCCGAGGAAGGCCACGGGCTGTTCGAAGAACGGATCCTGGTGCGTTTCCACCAGCGCTGGGAAGGCGTCCTGGGCCTTGAAGGCTGCCAGCTGCAGCGCGGGGTCCAGCGTCAGCAGTTGGATGAGCTCCCAGGCCAGCGCCTTGTTCTCGGCGCGGGCCCGGCGTGGGATGGCGTAGAAGCTGCCGCCGTAACCCACGAACGTGTTCTCGGGCAACTGTGCAGCGCGCCACAGACCCTTGGTATTGGGCGCCACCCAGTTGGCCATCTGCCCGACCATCCAGGCACCTGTGAGATCGGTGGCAATCGAGCCCCGGCGGAACCCTTCGGCCCATTCGTTGGACCAAGCGCTCACCTTGGCATCGAGCTGGCGTTGCCGCACTTGCCTGGCGAGCTCGAAGGCCCGGTGGAAGCGCGATGAGTTCACCAGGACCTTGGAGTCCTTGTCGAAATACAGCCCTTCGCCTGGGCGCAGGCCGCTGCGGATGACGATGTCCTTGAGCGATTGGGCGTTGCCGACCAGGTAGGCTCCGGTGGCGGCCTTGATCCTGGCGCCCGCTGCCACATAGGCCTCCCAGGTTGGTGTGAGGTCGGCTTCACCGAGCCCGGCCTTGGACAGCAGGTCGGCGCGGTACAGCAAGGTGCCGGGCCCGATGTCCGTGGGCACCGCCACCCGCGCGCCGCGGCGGTTGCGGGTCTGCTCGAAGGCGTAGGGCACGAATCGCGGGCGCAAAGCTTCCGCCTGGAACGGTGCCAGGGACAGATCCTGCAAGCCCTCTCCTTGAGAGAACCTGCCCACGTAGCTGGCTTCCAGCGCCATCACGTCAGGCAGGTAGACCGAGGTGGACAGCGCGGTGGTCATGGCGGTG
>CAISJH010000349.1 GCA_903885585.1 uncultured beta proteobacterium | reverse complement strand
GTGGCACCTGCGATCTTGCAACCGGCCTGCAAGGCGCGCTGATGCGTATGCAGACCGGGAAATGATGGCAGCAGCGAGGGGTGAATGTTCAGCAGACGCCCTTCATAGCGCTGGACGAAGCTGGCACCCAACACCCGCATGAAGCCGGCCAGGACCACCAGGTCGGGCTGGTGGCGGTCCAGCGCTTCAGCCAGGGCCTGGTCAAAAGTGACGCGGTCGGCATAGGCTCGATGATCCACCACCTCGGCCTCAATTCCGCAGGACCGCGCAAAGTCCAGCCCGGCCGCGCCTGGCCGGTTGCTGATGACCGCAACCAAACGGGCCGGCCCGTCTTCTGCAGCGCAAGCCCGGACCACAGCCTCCATGTTGGAGCCGCGGCCGGAAATCAAGATGACGATGCGCTTCATGACCTGGGTCAGTGTAAGAGGCCCTACTCCTTGGCTCCTGCTGCCGCCCATGAACCCGCTTGGCGTACAGACCACGCCATGACCGCCCTGGCCCAGAACCACCAGGGCTCCGGCGACACGTTCACCTGACATCAAGACCCGACACGCCAGAATGACACCACCGTGCTTGCACTGGCGTCTGCGAGAATCCGATCTTTGCATTCACTGCTCCGCCCCATGCCATCCCGCGTCCTCTCTGGCATGCGCCCCACAGGCGCTCTGCACCTCGGTCACTATCACGGGGCCCTGAAGAACTGGGTGAAGTTGCAGGACAAGCACGAGTGCTTCTATTTCGTCGCCGATTGGCACGCCCTGACCACCCACTACGAGAGCCGCGAGGTCATCGAGAAGACGGTGTTCGACATGGTCATCGACTGGGTGGCCGCAGGCCTTGACCCCTCGAAGTCGACCATTTTCATCCAGAGCCGGTTGCCGGAGCACGCCGAGTTGTTCACGCTGCTGGCCATGGGCACCCCGCTGGGCTGGCTCGAACGCGTGCCCACCTACAAAGACCAGATCGAGAAGCTCAAGGACAAGGATCTGGCCACGTACGGCTTTCTGGGCTATCCGCTGCTGCAGGCGGCCGACATCCTGATCTACAAGGCCACCTACGTGCCGGTGGGAGAAGACCAAGCCTCCCATGTGGAGTTGACGCGCGAAGTGGCACGGCGCTTCAACCACCTGTACGGGCGCCACCCAGACTTCGAGGCGCAGGCCCTGGCGGCGGCGGCCAAGTTGGGCAAGGACGATGCGCGCTACTTCGACAAGCAGCGTAAGGCGTTTGGCGAGACGGGCTCGGCCGAGGCTCTCGCAAAGGGTGAGTTCCTGATCCGCAAGGCCGCTGTATCGGTCACCGGCTGGACCCCCCAGGACAGCGAGTTGCTCAACGGCCATCTGCGCGGCAGCGGCAAGACCATCCTGGTGGAGCCCCAGGCCCTGCACACCGAGGTCGCCAAGCTCCCGGGCCTGGACGGCGGCAAGATGAGCAAGAGCTACGGCAACACGATCGCGATGCGGGAGGAACCTGCACAGGTGGAGGTGAAGATCCGCCGCATGCCGACCGACCCGCAGCGGGCACGCCGCACCGACCCTGGCGACCCCTCACGCTGCCCGGTTTGGCAGTTCCATCAGGTGTACAGCGATGCGTCCACCAAGGAGCAGGTGGTGCGCGGCTGCACCTCTGCGGCCATTGGTTGCCTGGAGTGCAAACAACCGGTGATCGAAGCCATCCTGCGCGAGCAGCAACCCTGGCGCGAACGGGCCGCCGATCTGGTGGCGCACCCCCAGCGCGTGCGTGCCATCGTGGACGAGGGCACAGAGCGAGCCCGCACCGTAGCCCGCGACACCATGCGCGACGTCCGCGAGGCCATGGGGCTGGCGTACTGAGAGCCGGACGAGCGGACTTCCAAGGCCCCTGCTGCGCTTGAACGGAGACGTCGAATGCCCCACCGCACCGCACTTCACAACGCACAGCCCCGCACGGACGCCGCAGCGGATTCAAACAGCTTGCCGCGGCGCGCCTGGCTGAGGCAACTGGCCATGGGCGGTACGTCCATCGCCACGCTGACCCTCTCAGGCTGCGCTCTATTGCCTTGGTCCGCCGTCGCACCGACGGTCCACGTGGTGGGTATCGAGCGGGTGGCCGGTGAGGCGCTGGAGCGCAGGTTTCAGCTCAAGGTGAGGGTGCAAAACCCCAACCCCCGGCCCATCGAGTTCAAGGGACTGGCGTTGACCCTGGAGCTGAACAACCGGTCCGTAGGACAGGGCGTGACAGGAGAACAAGGCAACGTACCCGCGCACGGCGAGCTCTTGATGAGCCTGCCGGTGACGGTGTCCGCCGCGCCAGAAACACTGCAGTTGCTGGGGTTCGCCGACCGGCTGCCACGGGGTGACCTGCCCTACACCGTGAAGGGGCGGTTCACGGGCGGCATGGTGACCCAGATTCTGGGCACCGAGGCGGTCTTCGAGTCCTCCGGCTCACTGCGCTTGCCCAGATGACTGCATGTATGCCTTCATCCCGTGCGCCTTGAACCCACTGCGGTTGCTCGCATAGAAGCCTCCCAAGCCCTGCCAAGCCTTCGCCCCATGCCACCGGAACCCTCCGCCGACGTCTCAGGCGAGCCCCTGCTCCAGGTGATGGACCTGGCCGGCAGCCGCGGAGAGCGTCGGCTGTTCCAGGGTCTGAACCTGAGCCTGCAGCCGGGTCAGGTGGTCTGGCTGCGGGGCCGCAACGGCAGAGGCAAGACCACACTGCTGCGCATGCTGGCGGGTCTGGCACCCGCAGCGCACGGGCAGATCGTCGTGATGGGGCAGAAACTCTCGGGGTCACCACCGCAACTGCGCTCCCACCTCGGATACATCGCCCACGCCAACGCGCTGAAGGACGACCTCACCGCCGCCGAGGCCTTGAGTTTTCTGGCGTCGTTGTCGGGCCACGCCGCCCAAGGGGTGGACGTGCTGGCGGCGCTGAAGCAGTTGGGCATCGCCTCCCGGGCGCAGGCGCCTACCAGGACGCTCAGCCAGGGCCAGCGGCGCAGGGTGACGCTGGCGCGCCTCGCCCTGCCGGCTCAACCGCGCGTGTGGCTGCTCGACGAGCCCTTCGATGCCTTGGACGACCGGGGTATCGACGTGCTCAACCGTCTGCTGGCCGACCATGCGTCGCGCGGCGGTGCCGTCTTGCTGACCAGCCACCAGGCCCTGAGCCTGCGCAAGCCCTGTCCAGGCGAGCTGAACCTGGACGACTACACGGTGCTGGCCTGAGGAATCGCACTTGCGACACCTTTTCATCTCCATCCTGGCACGGGACCTGAAGCTGGCCGCCCGACGCCGCATCGAGTCGCTGCTGCCGGTGGTGTTCTTTATCGTGGCAGTGAGCCTGTTTCCGCTTGGTGTGGGGCCCGAGCCCCAGACCCTGCGCCAGATCGCCCCAGGCATCGTCTGGGTCTGCGCGCTGCTGGCGACGATGCTGTCAGTCAACACCCTCTACAGCGGCGATCTCGCCGACGGCTCACTGGAACAGATGCTTCGCGCTCCGGCTTCCGCCGTGGCAGTGGCGCTGGCCAAGGCTGCGGGTCATTGGCTGGTGGCAGGCCTGCCGCTGATCGTGGCATCACCGGTGATCGGCCTGCTCTTCGACATGTCCACCCCGGCGCTGTCCACCCTCGTGATCGGTCTTCTGCTGGGCACACCCATCCTCAGCCTGTTGGGGGGCCTGGGCGCAGCCCTGACGCTCGGGCTGCGCAGCGGCGGCATGCTGCTGATCCTGATCGTGCTTCCCCTGACCACACCGGCACTGATCTTCGGCGCCGGTGCCGTAGACGCGGTGGAGTCAGGGTTGTCAGCCTCGGGGCATCATTCGCTGCTGGCCGCCCTGCTGATCGCCACCCTGGCATGCACACCCTGGGCCACTGCGGCAGCCCTCAGAATCTCGACGGAGTGACATGCCCCTGACCTTCTATACCTTCTCCTCACCCCCGCGCTTCTACGCGATCACGGGCGTGTTGGTGCCGGTGTTCTGGGCCCTGGCCGTCGGCCTGACGGCGGTGGGACTGTGGATGGGCTTCTTCGTAGCCCCCACGGACGCCACGCAGGGTGAGGTGTACCGGATCATCTTCATCCATGTGCCCGCAGCCTGGATGTCGATGCTCCTGTACGTGGTGATGGCGTTCTGGGCTGCCATAGGGTGGGCCTTCAACGCCAGGCTGGCCTCCATGGTGGCCCGGTCGATCGCACCCACCGGTGCCCTCTTCACCTTTCTTGCGCTGTGGACGGGCGCCCTATGGGGCAAGCCCACCTGGGGCACCTGGTGGGTCTGGGATGCCCGACTGACTTCAGAGCTGATCCTGCTGTTCCTCTACCTGGGTTACATCGCCCTCACGGAGGCCATCGACGACCCCCGGCGTGCTGACCAGGCCGGCGCCCTGCTCGCCGTGGTGGGCTCGGTCAATGTGCCCATCATCTACTTCTCGGTGAAGTGGTGGAACACGCTGCATCAGGGCGCCTCGGTGAGCCTCACCACAGCGCCCAAGATGGCCGCCACCATGCTGACGGCGATGCTGATCATGTCGCTGGCCTTCTGGGCCTACGCCTTTGCGGTGGTCTTCACACGCACGCGGGCCATGGTGCTGGAACGCGAACATTCCGCCCCTTGGGTGCAAGACCTGGCCCAGCGCCAGCAAGGAGCTGC
>CAISJH010000348.1 GCA_903885585.1 uncultured beta proteobacterium | reverse complement strand
GTCAGGCCAGGAATCAAGCGCGCAGGCGAAATCCTCCTCGTCACGCAGGATCTGCATGAATGGACTCCTTGAAATGAATGATCCCGCCAAGGCGGGGGAAGAACCGTTGCGTCAGCGCCGCCCGAAGAGAAGACGGGTGACGAACAGCAGCACGAACACCAGCGCCATGAAAGCCAGTGCCGCGTAGAGCAGGTTCAGGACGATCTGAAGGAGCAGTGCCGTCCATGAAGAGACTGCGGTAAACAGTACCGTAATCACCGGCACCACCAGCAGTGCCGGGATGCCCAGGAACACGGCCACGGCCATGTTGAGCTTCAGCCAGGCCCGAAGGCCACCTCCTGGGGAGAGGCTGTACTCAAAGGCCAAGAGACCGTAGCGCAGGACCTCGGCGATGCGCTGTGGCCAGGAGAGATCAGAGAGGAAAGATGGTGGATGGGGTTGGCGAAGAGGAACAGGGTTCCACTGCCACCTACTCATCCGCCTGACCTCTTTGAAGCCCAGTGCTGGGCGATGACCTCCTTCGTGCAGAAGAGCCGAGGGCAATGCCGCCTAACAAGGCGACGGCACAACCCAGGGCAGCGCCGAACATCAAGGCCGTGTTGCGACTCTCCGCCTTCTGCCTTGCGGCTTCGGCTTCGATGCGTGCGGTACGTTCACGATCACGTTCTTTGGTGACCTCGGTAAGTTGTGGGGATGGAGGTGGAGGTTCAGGCTTACCGCAACCCATGAGGGATAGCGCCAAGAGGCTGGCGCATGCGATGGAGCGAGGGTGCATGTCATTACCTTTTTTGGAGATGGGAGGTTCATAGAAAAAGCGCCCAAGGGAGTGAGCCTCGAGGGCGCCCTGATGGAGAGCGGGGACACACACGCTGAAAACAGAACGGTGATGGCTGCGCGCTGGCCGGACTACCGCAATCTCGTGCCGCCGCCTCGGGAAAGCCCGGGTCAGTCGAGCCTATGGAACGGATTCCAATGCGGCATGCGTCTCCTTAGTGGAGGCGCTTGACACAACAACAGCGAGCGCTCTATGGCCATCGATACCACCCCGCCGACCTTTACGATCGGTCCACGAACTAGACAGCACTGAACGCTGGTGACACCCCACTGATTGCAGCGCGCTCAGCGTGTCACGCATCGGGCAACGGAGCCTACGCGTTGAAGTCGGTTTTTTAGAGCTGACTATTTCAAATAAAAATTTTCTTAAATCATGGCATCTATAAATTCGAAACCAACGTTCATTGTATCTACAGGGACAGTCAAACTCGAAATTGGCGCAAGCAGCGAAAGCGCTGGATTCGTTACGCTTCAGGCTGATGGAAAAATTGTTGTTGCCGGGTTTTCGCTAACTGGAAGCAATTTCGATTTGGTACTGGCAAGATATAGAAAAGACGGATCGTTGGATGAGAGTTTTTCAGGCGATGGTCGATTAATTGCTGATTTTGGATCTTCGCAAGATGTAGTGTCGGGATTTTTGATTCAACCAGATGGAAAAATGTTGATCGCATTTCCATACGGATTATTAGTGAGATTTAACTCAGATGGCAGTCTAGACAGCTCCTTTGGCAGCGGAGGGAAGCTTGCGACGAGTGTTGGAGGAATTGATGTTCAAGGACTTTTCCTATCTGCACAGCCAGATGGAAAAATCTTGGTAGGCGGAATTGATTATCGAGGAGGATTGAATGGCGACTTTGCGGTAATTAGATACAACATAGATGGAAGTTTGGATAATAGCTTCGGCCGGAGCGGAGTCATCACGACTGATATAAATAACACTTTCGATACGCCTCACGGAATTGCATTGCAGCCGGACGGCAAACTAATTTTGGCTGGCTATGCATACAACGGGCAGCACGACTTTGCTTTAGTCCGTTACGACATTGATGGGGCGCTAGATACTACATTTTCTTTTGATGGCAAGGTCTTGACTGATCTCGGGAGCAGCACGGACATAGCTTATGATTTAGCTATTCAATCTGATGGAAAAATCATCGTCTCTGGTAAAAGTGGGACGAACCAGGAGTTCGTCATGGTTCGATATACCAGTGATGGAAATTTGGATCTGAGTTTTTCGGATGATGGTGTGGTCAGGGGGGAGAGCGGCCGATCCCTTTCCAGCATTCTTTTTCAAAAAGATGGAAAGATAATCTCTACGGACGGAATTGGACTTACGCGTTACATGTCCGATGGTAGCCGCGACAGCGGTTTCTATTCGACCAATTCGATTTCCTCTGGAAACTACTACAATAATATTAAATTACAGTCTGACGGAGCAATTATTGCCGCAGGTTATAGTACCACGATTGACGACCTAGATATTATCGTCACCAGACTTAAAGAGAATGGAGAAGTGGATAAGTTATTCGGACTTCCCGTAGATACAATTACTGGCGTAGTTCGTTATACAGAGAATTCGCAGCCGGTCGTTCTGAGTTCGAGTGTACAAATTGATGATAAAGATTTGGTGGTCTCGGGGTCTTACGCCGGGGCTACGCTTACCCTGACGCGTCAGGGAGGCGCCAACGTTCACGATGTCTTTGCCAACACGGGCACCCTGTCAGTACTCAAACAGGGGAGTTTCTTTGCGGTTGATGGCGTCACCATCGGTCGCGTTACGATCAATGGCGAAGGTAAGTTAGTACTGGAGTTTAATACCAACGCTAGCCAGAGCTTGGTCAACAAGGCAATGCAGCAGATTGCGTACAGTAATAGTACCGATGCGCCGCCGAGTTCAGTAGCCATCGATTGGACCTTTAATGATGGCAATATGGGGGCTCAAGGAACGGGCGGAGCGCTGAGTGTCACAGGTACCACCACGGTCACCATCACTGCTGTCAACGACGCGCCATATCTGGCATCCCCCATTGCCGTTCAACGCGCTGCAATCGGCTTAACTTTCCGGTATCAACTCCCGCAGGGCACATTTATCGACCCCGACCTTGATGCGTTGTCATACACGGTCACCATGGCCGATGGAACGGGTGTGCCACCCTGGCTTACATTCGACCGAACTACCCTGACGTTTAGCGGAACCCCCACGGCAAGTGATTTGGGATTGATCGATCTCCAGATTAAGGCAACCGACACGTCGGGCGCTAGCGCCTCTAGCTCTTTCAAGATAACTGTATTTAGGAACTCGCCGCCCGTTAGCACAGGCGCTACGACTTCTTGTGCCGAGGACACGGTCCTGAGCGGCATACTACCGACGGCTACAGACGCCAACGGTGACACCATCACCTACGCCCGGGCCGCCAACCCAGCCAACGGCTCTGTTGCCGTCTCAGCCAACGGCTCATACACCTACACCCCAGACGCCAACTTCAACGGCACCGACTCTTTCACCTTTACGGTGTCCGATGGCAACGGCAGCTCCAACACCTACACCCAGACCATCACCGTCACCGCCGTCAACGACGCTCCGGTGGCCACGGGTGGAACCCTGTCCGCCACAGAAGACACCGCAGCCACCGGCACCCTGGTTGCCACCGACGTCGACAACACGGCCTTGACCTACAGCGTTGTCACGCAGCCCGCCAAGGGCACCGTGACGCTTGGTGCGAACGGTGCGTACACCTATACCCCGGCCAAAGATGCCAACGGCAGCGACAGCTTCACCTTCCGTGCAAGCGATGGGGCACTGAGTTCCAACACAGCCACGGTGACCATCACAGTCGCAGCGGTTAACGATGCGCCTACTGCTGCAAACGCCACGGGCAGCACTAATGAGGACGGTGCTCTGACATCAACGCTGCCGGCAGCAACAGATGTCGATGGCAATTCGGTGACCTACGCCAAGGCCACCAATCCGAGCAATGGCACAGCCACAGTTACTCCGAGCGGCAGCTACACCTACACCCCCACCGCGAACTACAACGGCCCAGACAGCTTTACTTACACCGTCAGCGATGGCCAGGGTGGCTCCAACACCTACGCGGTGAGCCTGACCGTCGCTGCAGTCGACGACGCCCCTGTGGCTGCTGCAGGCACCTTGTCAGTCATCGAGGACACCGCCGGCACCGACACCCTCGTGGCCACCGACGTCGACAGCACCACCTTGACCTACAGCGTTGTCACGCAGCCCGCCAAGGGCACCGTGACGCTTGGTGAGAACGCTGCGTACACCTACACCCCAGCCAAAGACGCCAACGGCGCTGACAGCTTCACCTTCCGGGCCAGCGATGGGGCGCTAAGTTCCAACACAGCCAAGGTGACCATCACGGTGGCGCCGGTCAACGACGCGCCAGTTGTGGCTTTGCCTCTGCCAGACCAGAACTCCTTAGCAGGTTCTGCCTTTGCCTACACCTTCCCAGGTAACGCCTTCACGGACGTCGACAGCGCCGTACTGACCTACAGTGCCTCCCTCTCAACTGGGGCAACACTGCCGGCATGGTTGTCGTTCAATCCAGCGACAAGGACTTTTTCGGGCGACCCGGGGACAACCAACGTCGGCAGCATCGATGTCCGGGTCACAGCCAGCGACGGCAGCCTGTCGGCAAGTGATGTCTTCAGTATTGCCGTCAGTGACCGTCCGTTGGCCACTTCCTTTCAGCCGGCTGATGGCGCGAAATCAGTACCGGTGGGAAGTAACTTGCTGGTCACATTCAATGGTCCTGTCCAGCGCGGCACCGGCGCGATCACTCTGAAGTCTGCCGACGGCAAGGTAGTGGAGACCTTCACCGCTTCCAACGCTACGGCATCTGGCAACACGCTGACTCTCAACCCCGCCGCAGATCTCAACATCTTCACCAAGTACGTGGTCGAACTCGGTGCCGGGGCCGTCAAGGATGCTGCCGGCAATGACAACGTCGCTGACAGTAGATACGACTTTCAGACCGCCACGCAGGACGGGCTGTACCACTTCTTCGTGGTGGCATTTGCAGCTGCGCCAGGTGCCACCTACATGGGGCAGTTAGCCGAAGCCGTGAACTTTGGGCTTCCACTGGACCAGATCGTGGAGATCTTCACGACCAAGAAGCAGTTCACTGATGTCTATCCCTCAACGATGACCAACCGTGAACTGGCCACTCAGCTCGTCAACAACATCGTCAAGAACAGCGCCAGCGCCGCCACCAAGCAGTCCGCCATCGACGACATCGATGCGGCCCTGGGCATCGGCTGGAGCCGGGGCAAGATGCTGTCAGGTGTTCGGCAACCTTGCCAGCAAGCCGCTGACCGATGCGACGTGGGGCAACACGGCCAAACAGTTCCAGAATCAGCTGGCCGTCGCACGGTACTTCACTGAAGAGATGAGCGTGGCTACCGAGAATCTCGCGACTTTGCGAGGGGTGATTGGTAGCGTCACGCCCGATACTGATATTTCAACGGTTGAAAAGATAGTCCAGATCATTGGCACTGTACCGCCTGGTGGTTAAGCGAATATAAATCTTCTCCACCAACACGCCCAATTGCTAGAGCTCTGAAATTCAATTGGGCTTAGAGTGACTTTTCTTGACTAAAGGGAGTAAAAATGAACCAAAAGAATACTGTTGAATTACTGCTTGGCCGAGGACACTCCAGTCTTCAACGCTTAGTGATGATTGCAAGCGTTGGATTGCTGGCTGCCTGCGGTGGAGGTGATGTCGGTGACGACCAACGAAGATTACCTCTTGCGGTGACTACCCAAGCTGCGCCAGTGTATGACCGTGATGATCTATACAGGTTCTTCTCCATCGCATTTGGGGCTGCTCCAGGCGTGACATACATGGGACAGTTAGTCGAGGCTGCTGACTACGGGCTTTCGATTAAGCAGATCGTCAACATATTTACCACCAAGCCACAGTTCCTTGAAACGTACCCGGCAACGTTAAGCAATCGAGAGTACGCGCAGAAGCTTGTGGATAATGTGGTAGGCACCAGCGCATCGGCGGCAGCCAAAGCCGAGGCTGTAGAGGATATCGTGGCTGCACTGTCCTTGCCAGGCTGGACACGTGGTGACATTACCTACGCGATCTTCAATAACTTAGCGAAAAAGCCAGCGGAAGATATGAAATGGGCTGGTACGGCCAAGAAGATGGCCAATCAGGTTACCTACGCCAAGCATTTCACGGAGTCGATGAAGGTCGATACCACTGATCTTAAGCAGCTACGGGCGGTGGTGATGACCGTGACGGAAAACTCGCCGGTCATCGGCGCCGATCTCGGATCACTGATTCAGAAGGCCATTCAGACTGCCACACTGACGGCAAACAACGCAGCGCCGTTGGCCAATGCAGGGCTCGACCAGCGAGTGGTGATCGGCACGACTGTCAACCTTGACGGATCGAGGTCTTCTGATGCTAACGGTGATGCGATCACATATTCGTGGGCATTCGCCAGCCGTCCCCTTGGCAGTGCTGCGGTATTCAACTCTACTACCACCTCGACACCACAGTTCACGGTCGACGTAGATGGTAGCTACGTGGCCACGCTGCAGGTGAGCGACGGAATGTTAACAAGCACCCCTACAACCGTAAATATTACCGCAGTACAAAAGTTTGCAGGTGCTCTCAGCATTTCGCAGTCAAACAGCTACGATTTTTGTGGTATATCTGGCACCTTTACTGAAGTATCTCAATTTGGATCGGGCGTCTGGACACTAAATAACTGTAGAGTATTCGCTGCAGCCGCCGGATCGGTGATATACACAAGATTTCAAAATAACTCATCTTCCTCAGTGAAGCTTACGAATGTTAATCTCACCATCCCAGGATTCGATGCGCTCCTACCAAACTCAATCTCCCCAAATAGCCAATTAATTCCTGCACAAAGCTTCATCGACTTTGCTATTCCATTATCGATTGCTTTAGAAGTCACCAATATGACTGCCACCTTCATTATTGAGGGAGAGACGCGGGTTGTGGTTCCGCTAGCAACTTCATTGCGTCTCCCATAGTTTTCTCACGCAAAGGGTAGGCGGATTATGAATTTCTCTGCAACAGAAAGGCATCACCATGCCCCCACCCTTGGTTCAACCACGACTCCCTCAAATCCGCTCAACTGCAGGTCATCCATCACCTGAACAGTTCCTGCTTTGTACTGACCACAAGGAACTCTGTTGGCTAAAAATCCACGCTGGGGATTTTTTGAAAATTTGCAAGAGGTCTACCGAAAGGCACGTCAGACCAAATTCAGAGGCTAGTAGATGAAGACTTCCACATGGGCCTTCCGGCGCCCCATTGCCAACCCCAGAAACGCAAAGGGCCGACCACTCGCGTGATCGACCCTCTGGGGAACTTTGGTGGGCCCTGTAGGATTCGAACCTACGACCAACGGATTAAGAGTCCGCTGCTCTACCAACTGAGCTAAGAGCCCTGGTGCTCTACCTGCCGCCGAAGCGGTGGGTGGTGGGTTGTGCAGGATTCGAACCTGCGACCAACGGATTAAAAGTCCGCTGCTCTACCGACTGAGCTAACAACCCGTCCGCAGAGCCCACGACTATAGCAGCATTTTCAGCGCGTGCCCGCGTCAATCTTTTTCGCGCGGTCTGGCAACACGTCCTCCGACGCCAGTGCCTGCTCCATCAGGACCGAGGCAGCCACCATGCCAAAGCCGGCCGTGACGGTGACGGTGGAGCCATAGCCATGGCAAGAAAGGTCTGACGAGACCTCGCAGGCAGCACCAGGGACTGGCGAAGGCCGCAACACTGGCTCACGCGAGAAGACGCACGTCACGCCCATCACTCCGCTGCGCGGGGCGCCGTGCTCCTTGCGCAGGCGTTGCCTCAGGCTGGACAGCAAGGGGTCGTGCGTCACCGTGGCCAGGTCCTCAACCTGCGCACGGTGGGGCATGCGCTTGCCGCCAGCGGCCCCTACAGTGACGAACGGCAGGCCAGAAGCTCGGGCCCAGGCGGCCAGCGCTACCTTGGCCCGCACCTGATCGCAGGCATCCAGCAGCCCGTGCACGGGTGCGGGCAGCAGTTGCGGCCAGTTGTCCGGCGCCACGAACTCCTCCACGATGGTGACGTCGCACCCGGGATGGATGTCGGCGATGCGTTCGGCCAACGCCTGGGCCTTGGATTGGCCCAGGGTGCGCCCCAAGGCCTGCACCTGCCGGTTGACGTTGCTCTCCGACACATGGTCGAGATCGATGAGCGTCAGGCCGGCCACGCCGCTGCGCGCGAGGGCTTCCGCGGCCCAGGAGCCCACGCCGCCCAGGCCCACCACCGCGAGTTTCAGCCCGCGAAGCCGAGCGTAGGCGGCATCACCGTGCAACCGGCGAAGACCGCCAAACCGGCGCTCAAGGTCTGCAGCGCTCACAGGCTGCGTTCAAGCTGCCACACCTGGTACTTCAAGCCCAGGACAGCGCCGCCCACGATGCCCGCAAAAGCAATGAAGCTGCCCAGGGCCAAGGTGGATACACCCGACAGTCCCTGCCCCACCGTGCATCCCATCGCGGCGACGCCCCCGATGCCCATCAGCACGGCGCCCACGAGGTGGTGCGCGGTGTCCTGCGTGCCGGCAAAGCCCTCCCAGCGGAAGCTGCGGGTGGCCAGCGCGCTGATCATCGACCCGACGATCACACCCAGGGTCGAAACCACGGCAATGGTCAGCACCTTGCTCTTGTCGCTGAACAAAATGAGCCAGTCCACCGTGTAGGCGATGGGTGCCACGAAGGTCAACGACTCCATGCGCTGAGAGTTGGTGGCCAGGAAAGTCTCCTCCAGGGTCTGCGGGTGCTCCGGAAGATGGCCCAGGCGACCGGACACCCACCACACCCCCACCACCACGAGCCCGATGCCCAAGCCCGCCAGCAGCACATCGGCATTGCGCCCTTCCGGCCGGGAGACGGACCAGATCACCAAGCCGCCGCCCAGCAGGACGCCCAGCGCCAGCGCGAGCAGACGGCGCTCCATGCCCAGCACACCCGCCAGCAGAGAAGGCAAGTCCTGCCCCGTGGTAAGCGTGGCCGACACCGTGTCGACCGTGGCCACGCGGGCCACCCCCACGATGCCCCGCATCGTGGCGTAGGCGGCGATGGCCAGGACGGCAAACACCACCACCGCCTTGAGGCTGCCACCGCCAATGCGCACCAGTGTCTTGCTGCCGCAACCCGAGGCCAGCACCATGCCCACGCCAAACAGCGCGCCACCCAACAGGTTGGACAACCAGATCAGTCGGTTGCCGGCGTAGATACTCTTGCCGGCCTCCACCCAACCCAGGTAGACCATGGCGTTGAAGCCCAGCATGGCAACGCCAATGGCCAGGGCCCACATGCGCATGCGCCCCCAATCGCCGATGTTGACGATGTCGGCCACGGCACCCATGGTGCAGAAGTGGGTGCGCTGGGCGATGGCGCCGAAGGCCACTGCCAGACCGAATGTGGCCCACAGCACCTGGGCCGCGAGGCCGGGGAGGTCAGATTCCTGCATAGGGCGCGGATTCTAGGAGGCCCCCCTGGGCTCCGCAGGGGTCAGGTCACTTCAGCGTGGCCAGACGTTCCTTGCCGGCTTGCGCCGCCTCAGACTGAGGGTAGGTCTTCATCAATTCGTCGATGGTCTTGCGGGCGCCGGGGCGGTCCTTCATCTCAGCCTGGCTGTTGGCCAGCGCCAGCAGGGCCTCGGGGGCCCGCGGGTGACGCGGCGCCGCAGACACAAAGGAGCGGAAAGCCAGCACCGCCTCCTTGTACTCGCGCTTGCCATACAGCGCGTTGGCCGCCCAGAAGCGCGCCGAGTCGGCATAGCCGCTGGCGGGGTGGCGTCGCAGCAGCGCCGAGAAGGCGTTGACCGCCTTGTCGAAATCCCCTGCCCGCATCAGCCCCACTGCCTCTTCAAAGGCGCGCTTCTCCTCGGGTGCAGCCAGGAAATCCTGGCCGTCCAGCGCCACCTTGATGGGCTCCAGCCGGGTGAAGCGCTCATCATTGGCCTGCGCCAGGTCGCGCTGACGCTTCTGCACCTCGGCCAGGTCTCGGGCCAGTTGCTCATGGCTGCCCCGCATGCGCGCCAGCTCGCCCTTCAGCCCTTCAATCTGGCCATTGAGATCCAGGATGCTGCGCTTGAGCGACTGCACGATCTCTTCGAAGGCCACCGTCTGCTGATTCATCTGCTGGTTCATCTGCTGCGTCAACTGCGCAGTCTGACGCGCCAAGGCCTGCGCATTGGCGGTCTGCGCGTCGGCCAGCCGGGCCTTGGCCGCCTCGTCCATGGCGGTGACACGGGAGCGCAGGTCCACGATGGCCTTGCGCGCCTCGTCGTCATTGAAGATGCTGGCCTGGGCTGAGGCCGTGGCCAGCGTCAAGACCAGCCCCGACAGGCGGGCGCCAGTCATGGGCCACCATCCTTTGTGGTGGCGGGTCACGGGCGATCCTTCAACTCGGCACGGCGGCTCTTGGCCCAAGCGGCCTCGTCATTGCCTTGCGCGGCCGGGCGTTCCTCGCCAAAGCTCACGGCCTCCAACTGCGCCTCGGCGGCGCCCAGCAGCGTGAGCGAGCGCACCACGGCCTCGGCGCGCTTCTGGCCCAGAGCCAGGTTGTACTCGCGCCCTCCGCGCTCATCGGTGTGGCCTTCCACCGTCATCTTGCGGGCACGGTTGGCATTCAACAGACGGGCGTGGGCCTCAACCACGGGCCGTCCGTCATCACGCACCACGTAGCTGTCGAAGTCGAAGTAAACGATGCGGCCTACGCCAGACGGCAGCCCGTCGACCCCCCTGGAGCCCATCTGCCCGGCCTGCACCGTGGCCACCTGGGATTGGGGTGCGGGCGTGGATGCTCCGGCCGTGGCGCCGGTACCGGTGCCCGCCACTGCGCCCGCGGAGCCGGCAGCAGACTGCTCAGACGCAGGCGGATTGACGGGCGTGAGGGCACGCGACTCGACGGGGGTTTCATTGAGCTTGACAGAGGAGCCGCAGGCAGCCAGCAAGGCCACCAGTGCGAGGGAGACAGAGGTCCGGGCAAGTGTTCTCATGTGAGTTCTCTCCGTTCAAGGGCCCCAACGGGGCGGGATGCATGCGGCATGGTCATCGACCAAAAGGCCCCCAGGCTGGCTCGCGCATGTCGGCGCCACTGGAGAGCAAACGCGTCTTGATCTTGCCATCCAGTGTGGTGGTCATCAATACGTCGCGCCCCTGAGCACGTGTGGCAAAGACGAGAAGACGCCCATTAGGCGCAAAGCTCGGGCTCTCGTCGTCCACCGTGTCGGACAGCGTCTGCACGATGCCGTTGGCCAGGTCCAGCGTGGTCAGACGGAAGGCCGAGCCGTTGCGGTTGATGTAGGCCAGCGTGCGACCGTCCGGGCTGAGCGCCGGGCTGATGTTGTAGCTGCCGCTGAAGGTGACACGCTCGGCCTGCCCGCCCGCAGTGGGCACGCGGTAGATCTGCGGGCCGCCGCCACGGTCGCTCACGAAGTAGACATGCCGGCCGTCGGGCGAAAACACCGGCTCCGTGTCGATAGCCGGGCTAGTGGTCAGGCGGCGCGGCGTGCCGCCTGCGCGCGGCATCACGTAGATCTGCGCTGGCGCATCGCGCGAGAGGGTGACGGCCAGCTCGTTGCCGTCGGGCGACCAGGCAGGCGCGCTGTTGCTGCCCCTGAAGTTGGCCACCATGGTGCGCCTGCCCGTGGCCACATCCTGCACCCACACCACCGCCTTCTGGCTCTCGAAGCTGACATAGGCGATGTCTCGCCCGTTGGGCGACCAGGCCGGCGAGATGATGGGCTCAGCGCTGCGCAGTGCGATCTGGCCCCCTTCGCCATCAGCGTCGGTGATGTGCAGCGCAAACTGCCTTCCGCTTCGCGAGACGTAGGCGATGCGGGTGGCGAACACCCCCTTGTCGCCAGTGAGGGCTTCGAACACCTCGTCGGCAATGCGGTGGGCGGCCAGGCGCATGTCTGCGGCCGGCACGGTGAGCGCCCGGGCCTTGAGCTCGGCCCCCTTGACCGCATCCCACAAGCGGTAGCGCACATCAAAAGTGCCGTCGGCCAGGCGGTTGAGAGAGCCCGCCAGCAGGGCGTCCGCCCCTTGGGCGCGCACCTCCTGCTGCGGCAGGCGGCTGCCCTCATCCAAGCCAGCCGGGGCGTCCAGCGAGCGAAACACGCCGCTGCGCTCTAGGTCGGCACGGATGACTGAGGACAGCGAGACCTGGCCCGGCGCCTCCCCCTTGAAGGCCCCGAGCGCCAAGGGGATCTGGGTGGCCCCGACCCCGGAAATTTCGACACGGAACTGGGCCGCGGCCGGCAGCACGAGGCTGGCACCGAGGGCGGCCGTCAAACGACGTCTGGACCACATGCGTTCGATTCTAGGAGCAGCCCGCGATAATCTCTCCCATGCCTTCGGTGCTGCAACGATTTGCCCGCGTAGGGCCCTATTTCCGCAGCGGCAAGGGGGCCATCGCCATCGCGGGCCTGGCTGCCTTGATAGGCGCAGCCACGGAACCCCTCATTCCCGCGCTGATGCAGCCCTTGCTCGACCGCGGGTTCTCGGGGCAGAGCCTGCCGCTGTGGGTCATTCCGCTGGTGATCGTCGCCCTGTTTGCCGTGCGCGGCGTGGCCGGTTTTGCTGCTCAGTATGGGTTGACCTGGGCCGCCAACAAGGGCGTGCAACAGATGCGCCAGGCCATGTTCGAGCACCTGATGCGGGCCGAGCCCACGTTGTTCGGTCGGCACAGCTCCAGCCAGCTGACCAACACCCTGGTCTATGAGGTGCAGCAAGGCGCCACCCTCCTGGTGGGCTCAGTGCTGACCTTGGTGCGGGACTCGCTCACCTTGGCGGCCCTGCTGGCCTATCTGCTGTGGCTGAACTGGCAGCTCACCTTGTTTGTCTCCATCCTCTTTCCAGCGGTGGCCTTTGTCATGCGCACGCTGGGCAAGCGGCTGCACCGCCTGACGGTGGCTGGTCAGGGTGCCACGGACGAACTGGCCTACACGGTGGAAGAGAACGTGCTGGCCTGGCGCATCGTGCGCCTGCACGACGCCGCACATGACCAGGGCCAACGCTTCGCCTCCCGCAGCGACCAACTGCGCCGCCTGGTCATGAAGGCCGCCATCGCCTCCGGCACCATGACGCCGATCACGCAGATCATGGCGGCGATCGCACTGTCATCGGTGATCACTGCCGCGCTCTGGCAGAGCAGCACCAGCGGGGCCACCGTGGGCGGCTTCGTGGCCTTCATCACCGCCATGCTGATGCTGGTGTCGCCCATCAAGCACTTGTCGGACGTGATGGCACCCATCACGCGCGGCCTGGCGGCCATCGAGCGTGGACTGGATCTCATCGAGCACAGCCCCACGGAGCAAGGCGGCACACACACGGTGGAGCGCGCCCGTGGCGACATCGAGCTGCGTGACGTGGGCCTGCGCTACCGGGAAGACCAGGAAGGGGCGCTGCAGGGCGTCAATCTGCACATCGCCCCGGGGCAGACCGTGGCACTGGTGGGCCCTTCGGGTGCTGGCAAGAGCTCGCTGGTCAACCTGCTGCCGAGGTTTGTGGCGCCCACGCAGGGGCAGCTGCTGCTGGACGGCGTGCCACTGGAACAGTGGGACGTGCGGTCCCTGAGGCGGCAGTTCGCCTTCGTCAGCCAGGACGTGGTGCTGTTCAACGACAGCGTGGCCGCCAATGTGGCCCTGGGGGAGCAGATCGACGCGGCGCGCGTGCGCCAGGCCTTGGACGGCGCACACCTGACCGAATTCATTCAGGGCCTGCCACAAGGGGCTGACACCTCCATAGGCCACAACGGCAGCCAGCTATCGGGCGGCCAGCGGCAACGCATGGCCATCGCCCGGGCCCTGTACAAGAATGCGCCCGTGCTGATCCTCGACGAAGCCACCTCGGCGCTGGACAGCGAGAGCGAGCGCGCGGTTCAAGCGGCGCTCGAGCAGTTGATGCGTGGCCGCACCACCATCGTCATCGCCCACCGCCTGTCCACCATCGAGCACGCCCACCAGGTGGTGGCCATGGACGCCGGTCGCGTGGTGGAGCAAGGCCCCCCGGCCGAGTTGCTGGCCGCTGGTGGCCTGTACGCCAGGCTGCACGCCATGCAGTTCAGAAGCTGATCCGCTGCACCGGCAGGTTCGGCCACCTGCAGCCCTTCCACATGACCAATCCCC
>CAISJH010000347.1 GCA_903885585.1 uncultured beta proteobacterium | reverse complement strand
GGCCTGCGCGCCGAAGTTGGCGCCCATGCGGCCCCAGCCCGTGATGACCTCGTCGAACACCAGCAAGATGCCCTGCTGGTCACAGATCTCGCGCAGGCGGTTGAGGTAGCCCTTGGGCGGGGGCAGGCAGCCGAACGAACCCGCCGTGGGCTCCACGAACACCGCTGCGATGTTCTCGCCGCCGTACAGGTTGCAAAAACGCAGCAGGTCTTCGGCCAGATCGGCCCCGTGCTCCGGCTGGCCCTTGGCGAACTTGTTCTGCGGGATCGCCGTGTGGCGCATGTGGTGCACGCCCGCCAACCCCAGGCCGAAGGTGCGGCGGTTGTTGACCATGCCGGCCAGCGCCACACCCCCCATGTTCACGCCGTGGTAGGCCCGCTCGCGCGAGACGAACATCTGGCGCTGCGACTGGCCCTTGATGCGGTGGTAGCCCAACGCCATCTTCATGGTCGTGTCTACCGCCTCGGAGCCGGAGTTGGTGAAAAAGATGCGGTTCAGGCCCTCGGGCGTGTAGTGCGACACGCGCTCGGCCAGCTCAAAAGCCTTCGAATGCGCGCGCAGGAAGGGCGCGGTGAAGTCCAGGGTCTGTAGCTGCTCGTACACGGCCTGCGCGATCTCTTCGCGGCAGTGGCCGGCGGCCACGCAGAACAGGCCGGCTGAGGCATCGATGACCTCGTGCCCCTCGGGCGTGTAGAAGTACATGCCCTTGGCGCGGGCAAACATCCGGGGCTCGGCCTTGAACTCCTTGTTGGGGGAGAAAGGCATCCAGTACGGTTGCATCGTGGCGGCGGCTTGCGCTTGCGGTTCGGCGTGTCCCATGGCACAGACTCCTTGGTGAGGTGGTGTAGAGCGGGTTCGAGGTGGCCGATTCTGAACCACCAGGACACGATCTGAACACCGCCGGAGGCATCTGGCACCAAGGCTATGGGGCATGTGGCACCCCGGGAAAACACCCTACTGTTCATGGTGACTTGCCGGCGATGCTGCTGCACGACGTGACCAGCGCAGGCCGGGGCTCCCTTGCGGGCCGACAACCGGTGAAGCACGGCATGTCGCGTACTCGATCCGTTCAACACTGCATCTCTGGAGAGTGTCCATGTTGCTCAAGACCCCCATGTCCCGCTGGGTCGCCGCGCTCACACTGGCGCTGTGCGGCTCCGTCTTTGCCCAGGCCAAGAAGGAAGTCACCTTCGCTCATCAGGACATGCTCGTGCCGCTGCGCACGGTCATGGAGTCCGGTGAACTCGAAAAGGCCACCGGCTACAAGATCAACTGGCGCATGTTCGGCGGTGGCGGAGACGTCATCAAGGCCATGGCCTCGGGCGACGTGCAGATTGGCGAGGCGGGCTCCAGCCCGCTGACCGCCGCAGCCAGCCAAGGCCAGGACATCCGGCTCTTCTGGATCCTGGACGACATCGCCGACGCCGAGGCACTGATCGCCCGCAATGGCTCCGGTGTCAACGGCGTCAAGGATCTGAAGGGCAAGAAGGTCGCCACGCCCTTTGTCTCCACCGCCCACTACCAGCTGATGGCGGTGCTCAAGAGCGAAGGTGTGGCTGCCAAGGACGTGAATGTGATGAACATGCGCCCACCAGAGATCGCCGCAGCCTGGGAGCGTGGTGACATTGACGCCGCCTTCATCTGGGACCCGGTGCTGTCCAAGATCAAGGGCAACGGCAAGGCGATCGCCAGTTCCAAGAGCATCGGG
>CAISJH010000346.1 GCA_903885585.1 uncultured beta proteobacterium | reverse complement strand
CCCCTGGCCGGACAGCGTGGCCGGGCTGCACCGCCTGAAGTTGCGCTTTCCGGTGTGCACGTTGTCCAACGGCAACGTCAGCCTGTTGATGGACATGGCGCGCCATGCCGGCCTGCCCTGGGACACGATCTTCTCGGCCGAGCTGTTCGGCCACTACAAGCCCGATCCCGAGGTCTATCTCGGGGCTGCACGCCTGCTGGACCTGCCGCCGGAGCAGGTGCTGATGGTGGCGGCCCACCCCAGCGACCTGCGCGCCGCTGCGGCCTGCGGCCTGAAGACCGCGTATGTGCCGCGCCCGCTGGAGCGCGGGTCCGGTGGCGCGATGGAACCTTGGACGGCTGGAGAGTTCGACCTGGTGGCCGAGGACTTCGGGGCCTTGGCAGGTGCGCTGGGCGCCTGAGCCCCCCGTGATGCAACACCTAGCGCCAGACGCCGACAACCACCCTGATGCGCAGCGGCCGGTGCTGCGCCTGACCGGCATCACCAAGCGCTTTGGGGCGCTGGTCGCCAATGACGACATCTCCTTGACCCTGGCGCCCGGCGAGGTGCTGGCCCTGCTGGGGGAGAACGGCGCGGGCAAGAGCACGCTGGTGTCCATCCTGTTCGGGCACTACGTGGCCGACGCCGGGTCGATCGAGGTTTTCGGCCAACCCTTGCCGCCCGGTCAGCCCAAGGCGGCGCTGGCCGCGGGCATCGGTATGGTGCATCAGCACTTCACGCTCGCTGACAACTTGAGCGTGCTGGACAACGTGATGCTGGGGACCGAGCCGCTGTGGCGGCCGGTGTCGCGCCGCGGCGAGGCCCGCACCCGTTTGCTGAAGGCGGCGGCCGACTTCGGCCTGGAGGTGAATCCGGACGCCCGCATCGGTGAGCTCTCCGTGGGCGAGCGCCAGCGGGTGGAGATCCTCAAAGCGCTTTACCGTGGTGCGCGCATCCTGATCCTGGACGAGCCCACGGCGGTGCTGACGCCGCAGGAGAGCGAGTCGCTGTTTGCCACGCTGGCGCAGATGGTGGCGCAAGGCCTGAGCGTCATCTTCATCAGCCACAAGCTTGACGAGGTGCTGCGCGTGTCGCATCGGGTGGCGGTGCTGCGCGCCGGCCGCCTGGTGGCGCAGATGCCCTCGGCGGGCGCCACGCCTGCACAACTGGCCGAGGCCATGGTCGGGCAACGCGTGGTCAAGCCCGTGCGAGTCAGACCAAACGTGGGCGGGGACAGTGTTGAGAGTGGGCGCTCACAAGAGAACGTCGATCGGCTGCCAAATTCGGCTGCGCACCCTTCTGAAGCCGGCGCCGGGCATGGCCTGGACCTTGGGGGCCCACAGGCGGTGGTGTGCGAGCTGCGCGACGCCACCGTGCGGGGCGACGGCGCCTGGCCGTTGTTGGACCGGGTGAACCTGGGCGTGCGCCGCGGCGAGGTGCTGGCCATCGCCGGCGTGGCCGGTAACGGCCAGGCCGCGCTGGCCGAGGTGCTGTGCGGGCAGCGCGGCATGGACGCGGGACAGGTGCTGCTGCAGGGCGCCCCGCTGCCGCGCGGCCCGCGCGCCGTGGTGCAGGCCGGCGTGGCACGCATTCCGGAAGACCGGCACGCCGTGGGCGTGGTGGGCGACCTGGCGCTGTGGGAAAACGCGGTGCTCGAGCGCTATGCCGAGCCGGCCTTCGCCCGCGCCGGGTTCGTGCGCCGCGCTGCCGCCCGTGAGCACGCCCAAGGCCTGGTCAAGCGCTTCGACGTGCGCGGCACCGAGGCCGGTGGCTTGGACACCGTCACCCGCCAGTTGTCGGGCGGCAACATGCAAAAACTCATCCTCGGCCGCGCGCTGGGCGGCGCGACGCCCGCTCTGGTGCTGGCCAACCAGCCCACCTGGGGCCTGGACGTGCGGGCCGTGGCCTATGTGCACCAGCAGCTGCTCGACGCTTGCGCCGCCGGCGCCGCTGTGCTGCTGATCAGCGAGGATCTGGACGAGATCCTGACGCTCGCCGACCGCATCGCCGTCATCCACCATGGCCGCCTGACGCCCGCGGAACCCACCGAGCACTGGACCCTGGCGCGCATCGGCCTGGCCATGGCGGGAGGACAAGCCCATGCGGCTTGAGCGGCGCTCCCAGGTCTCGCCAGCGTGGCTGCTGGCCGCGCCCTTCCTGGCGGTGGGGTTCACCTTGCTGGTGAGTTCGCTGCTGGTGGCCTGGGCCGGCGCGCCGGTGGGGCGGGCCTATGCGCTGCTGCTGGAAGGCGGCTTCGGCTCGCGCCTGGCGCTGACCGAGACGCTCACGCGCGCCACGCCCCTCATCCTCACGGGCCTGGCGGCGGCCGTGGCCTTCCGTGCACGGCTGTACAACATCGGCGCCGAGGGCCAGCTCTACGCCGGCGCGCTGGCTGCCGTGGCCGTGGGCGGCCTGCACGGCGGCAGCGGCTTTGAGGCACCGGCCTGGCTGCTGTTCCCGCTGATGCTGGCCGCCGCCATGGCCGCGGGCGCGCTGCTGCTGCTGGGCCCGGCGCTGCTGAAGTCGCGCCTGGGCGTGGACGAGGTGGTGACCACCTTGCTGATGAACTTCATGGTGCTGCTGGGCGTCTCGGCCTTGCTGGACGGCGCCATGAAGGACCCCACGGCCATGGGCTGGCCGCAGAGCGTGGCGCTGCAGGACGCGCTGCAGCTGGACAAACTGGTGGAGCGCAGCCGCGTGCACACGGGCCTGCTGGTGGCGCTGGGCCTGGCCGTGGCGCTGTGGGTGCTGATGCAGTGCACCACCACGGGTTTCGAGATCCGCGCCGTGGGCGCCAACCCCACCGCGGCGGGCTTTGCCGGCATGCCGGTGGGCTGGGTGACAGTGAAGGTGGCGCTGCTCTCCGGCGCGCTGGCCGGGCTGGCCGGGGCCATCGAGGTGGCCGGGCGCACCGGCTACGTCACGCTCGACATGAGCCCGGGCTACGGCTACAGCGGCATCGTGATCGCCATGCTGGCCATGCTCAACCCGCTGGGCGTGGTGGCCGCGGCCGTCTTCGTGGCCGGGGTGCTGGTGGGCGCTGACAGCATGAGCCGGGCCGTGAACGTGCCCACCTACATCGCCAATGTCATCGTGGCCGTCTCGCTGATCTCCATGCTGGTGGCCACGATGCTGACGCAGTACCGGGTGAGGCGGCATTGACCCTGGCTGAGCTTTGCCCGCGCCACGCCCTTGCGGGACTACAATCAAATGGTCATAAGTGAGGCGTGAATGACCATTTTGTCTGCCCCCCAGATCCGTCACCGTCACACAGTTCAAGGCGCAATGCCTGGACCTGATCCGACAGGTGGAGTCCGGCGGCGTGCCCGTTGACCTGGTGCGTCGGGGCAAGGTGGTGGCCCGCTTGGTGCCGACCGTGGACGCGGCTTCCGGCACGCCGCCCTGGGAGCGCTTGATCGGCACCGGCCGTTTGCAGGCCGCACCTGCGGAGTCGGTCCTTGAATCGGGCGCCTTCGACGCCTTGCGTTGATCGCTCTTTCCACAGTGACGCCTACAGTGACGCCCAAAGCGACGCCTCTCGCATGACCTCATCTGTCCTGCTGGACACCCACATCTGGCTGTGGTGGTTGCTCGGCCAGGACGAGCTGGGCCCGAAGGACCGGCAGCGCCTGCACGCCCTGGTGGCCGCGGGCACGCCGCCCTCGGTGTCGGCCATCAGCCTGTGGGAAGTGCAGATGCTCGTCAGCAAGGGGCGTCTGCCCTTGTCCATGCCCTTGAACCGCTGGCTTCCGTTGGCCACTTCGCCCGAGACGGTGCGGGTCCTGCCGCTGGACGCGGACGTGGTCCTGGCGGTGAACGAGCTGCCGGAGTCTTTCCATGGGGACCCTGCCGACCGGATCATCGTCGCCACGGCGCGCGCCCATGGCTTGCCTCTGCTCACGCGTGACATGAACATCCGCCGCAGCCGGGTGGCCCGGCTCTGGTGACGCCTACGGAGCACGCGCTGGCTTTAGGTTGCTGATGACATGACCGAAACCCTGGACCTGCTGATGTCCGCCCCGTTCTGGGTGGCGGTGCTGCGCATGGCCACGCCGCTGATCCTGGGCACGCTGGGTGTGCTGCTGTGCGAGCGTGCCGGGGTGTTGAACCTGGGCATCGAAGGGATCATGGTGGCCGGGGCCTTCATCGGCTGGCTGGCGGTGTACCAGGGCGCGCCGCTGTGGCTGGGCGTGGCCGCCGCCGCCGCCGCTGGGGCGGCGCTGGGCCTGCTGCACGGGTTGCTCACCGTGACGCTGTCGCTGTCTCAGCATGTCTCCGGGCTGGGCATCACGCTGCTGGCCACCAGCCTGTCCAGCTATGCCTACCGTGTGAGTTTTCCGAAAGTGGACAAGCCGCCCACGGTGACGCCCTTCGCGCCCATGGAATGGCTGCAGGTACCCGTGCTGTCGGCGCAGACGCCGCTCACCCTGCTGGCGCTGGCCCTGGTGCCGTTGACGGCCTGGGTGCTGTACCGCACGCCGCTGGGCTTGGCCGTGCGCATGGTGGGCGAGAACCCGGCCGCCGCCGAGGGCCAGGGCCTGAGCGTGGCCGGCTTGCGCATCGGCGCCATTGCCGCCGGCTCGGCGCTGATGGGAGTGGCCGGCGCGTTCCTCACGCTGGCCGCCTTCAACGCCTTCTTCTTTGACATGGTCAACGGCCGCGGATGGGTCTGCGTGGCGCTGGTGGTGTTTGCCTCCTGGCGGCCCGGCAAGGCGCTGCTGGGCGCGCTGCTCTTCGCCTTCTTCGACGCATTGCAACTGCGCCTGCAGCAGGCCGGTGGCGGCGTTCTGGGCGTGGAGCTGCCGTATCAGGTCTATTTGATGCTGCCCTACGCCATGGCCATCGTGGCGCTGGTGGTGATGGCGCGGCGCGCCGCCTACCCGCAGGCGCTGATGAAGCCTTACCGCAAGGGTGAGCGCTGAAAACCCGCCGCGTTACCAGAGAGGCCCGCGCGAGGGCTTCGCGCTTATGGCCTAATCTCGCCTCCGCAAATTTCATTCGTTCCGGAGTCTTTCCATGGGCAACAAGATCATCACCGAAGCCGACCGCCGTGCCACGCCGCCCTCCAAGGCTCCCACGGGCGTGACCCTGACTGCTGGCAAGGGCCAGAAGATCAGCAAGGAGCGCGGCTCCCACACCCGCAGCAAGAAAAATCCCGGCAAGCGCCCACACCAGGGTTGAGCGGGGTGGCGGGGTGATGGCCCCGGCATGACCGGGGCGCCCCCGGGCAGACAAGCGCCGCCGCTGCCGGCCGGCGCCCGCCCATGATCAGAATCACCGAACTGCGTCTGCCGCTGGACCACGAGCCCGCGGCCTTGCGTGCGGCCGTCTTGCAACGCCTGGGCGTGGCCGATGAGGCATTGCGCGAGCTGCACGTCTTCCGGCGCGCCTACGACGCACGCCGCAAGTCGGCCATCGTCCTGATCTACACGCTGGACTGCACGCTCGCCAGCACGCAGAACGAGGCCGCTGTGCTGGCGCGGTTGCGCGATGACCCCCATGTGCGACCCAGCCCTGATACGCACTACCGGACCGTGGCGCAGGCGCCGGCGGACTTCCGTGCGCAGCAGCGGCCGCGGCCGGTAGTCATCGGCTTCGGGCCTTGCGGTCTGTTCGCGGCGCTCATCCTGGCGCAGATGGGTCTGTGCCCCATCGTGCTGGAGCGTGGCCGGCCCGTGCGCGAGCGCACCAAGGACACCTGGGGCCTGTGGCGCCAGGGCGTGCTCAACCCGGCCTCCAACGTCCAGTTCGGCGAGGGCGGCGCGGGCACCTTTTCTGATGGCAAGCTCTGGAGCCAGATCAGCGACCCGCGCCACCTCACGCGCAAGGTGCTGACCGAGTTCGTGCAGGCGGGCGCGCCGGAAGAGATCCTCTACGTCAGCAAGCCGCACATCGGCACCTTCCGCCTGGTCAGCATGATCGAGAAGATGCGCGCTGATATCGAGGCCCTGGGCGGCGAGATCCGCTTTGAGCAGCAGGTGACAGACCTGCTGCTGGAGCCGGCGGCAGGTGAACGGTCAACGCCTGACCGCGGCCCTAGTGAGAGCTGCGACCCGGCCGCGAGCGCCGCGGACGACCCTGCCGCTCACTTGAGCCCTCAGCGGCACTTTCATCTGCGCGGCCTGCGCCTGGCCAGCGGTGAGGAGCTCCACACCAACCACGTGGTGCTGGCCGTGGGCCACAGCGCGCGCGACACCTTTGCCATGCTGCACGGCCGGGGCGTGGCGATGCAGGCCAAGCCCTTCTCGGTGGGTTTTCGCATCGAGCACCCGCTGGGCATGATCGACCGCGCGCGCTTCGGGCCCAGTGCCGGCCACCCGCTCCTGGGCGCGGCCGACTACAAGCTGGTGCACCACGCGAAGAACGGCCGCTCGGTCTACAGCTTCTGTATGTGTCCCGGCGGCACCGTGGTGGCCGCCACCTCGGAGCCCGAGCGCGTGGTCACCAACGGCATGAGCCAGTACTCGCGCAACGAGCGCAACGCCAACGCCGGCATCGTGGTGGGCATCTCGCCCGAGGACTATCGCCTGGACCAGGGCGGCGGCGGACCGGTATCGCCGTTGGACGGTATCGCCTTCCAGCGCGTGTGGGAGTCGCGCGCCTACGAGCTGGGCGGCGGCGGCTACCGTGCCCCGGGGCAACTGGTGGGCGACTTCGTGGCTGGCCGTCACGGCCGTGCCGTGGCGCGCGAGTTCGGCGACGTGCAGCCCTCCTACAAGCCTGGCGTTCAACTCACCGACCTGGCCGAGCCCGGGCGCGAGAGTTTGCCCCCGGCCGTGCTGGAAGCCATCCGCGAAGCCCTGCCCGCCTTCGAGCGCCAGATCCCGGGCTTCTCGCGCGTGGACGCCGTGCTCACGGGTGTGGAAACGCGCACCTCGTCACCCCTGCGCATCCCGCGCGGACGCGACCTCCAGAGCCTGAACGTGCGCGGCCTCTACCCGGCCGGCGAAGGCGCGGGCTATGCCGGCGGCATCATGTCCGCAGGCGTGGATGGCATCGAGGTGGCCGAGGCGTTGGGGAAGGACTTGCTGGGCGTGGTGGGTTG
>CAISJH010000345.1 GCA_903885585.1 uncultured beta proteobacterium | reverse complement strand
TGGACATGGGCTTCATCCACGACATCAAGAAGGTGCTGGCCGTGCTGCCCGAGAAGAAGCAGAGCCTGCTGTTCTCGGCCACTTTCAGCGACGAGATCAAGGCCCTGGCCGACCGGCTGCTGAACGAGCCCGCGCTGATCGAGGTGGCGCGGCGCAACGCCACGGCCGACACCATCGCTCAGAAGGTGCACCCTGTGGGCCGCGAGCGCAAGAAGGAGCTGCTCAGCCACCTCATCAAATCGGGCGACTGGCACCAGGTGCTGGTGTTCACGCGCATGAAGCACGGCGCCAATCGCCTGACGGACTACCTGAACGACGTGGGCATCAGCGCCATGGCCATTCACGGCAACAAGAGCCAGGGCGCGCGCACCAAGGCGCTGGCGGATTTCAAGAGCGGCGACCTGCAGGTGTTGGTGGCTACCGACATCGCTGCGCGCGGCATCGATATCGACCAACTGCCGCACGTCGTCAACTACGAGCTGCCCAACATCCCCGAGGACTACGTGCACCGCATCGGCCGCACGGGCCGCGCGGGTGCCACGGGCGAGGCGGTGTCGCTGGTGTGTCTGGACGAGGAAATCTTCCTGCGCGACATCGAGAAGCTGATCAAGCGCGCCATCCCGCGCGAGACCATTCCCGGCTTCGAGCCCCCGGCGGGTGAGAAGGCCGAGCCCATCGTGCTGGGCCGCATGACCATTGGGGTCGGTGGCACGCGGCGAGGAGGAGGCGGCGGCGGTGGGGGCGGCGGCGGCGGCGGTCGGGGAGGGCGCCCGCAAGGCGCCGGTGGCCGCCCGCAAGGTTCGGGTGGGCGATCGCCTTCGTCACCCGGGCAGCGCCCAGCCTCTGCTGGCGGGCGCGGTCCTGGCGGCTCGTCATCGGGTGGCGGTGCTGGCGGCGCGGGTCGTGGAACCGGTTACCGCCCACCTTCGGGCAAGCGCTGACAGCTCTTCATCCGCCGCAAAGAGGCCGCGCAGGGCTTCTTTGCAAAGGCGACAATTTGTTTGTTATCTGATCACTGAACCGAAGTCACCATGGCCCAGTACGCTTTGACTACGTCGAAACGATTGCGCGCCTGCGGCGCCCTTTGTTCGTTTCTCTCACAAAGGACCATTTGAAAATGGCGCAATACGTTTTCACGATGAACCGCGTCGGCAAGATCGTGCCGCCGAAGCGGCAGATCCTGAAGGACATTTCCTTGTCCTTCTTCCCGGGCGCGAAGATCGGTGTGCTGGGCCTGAACGGCTCGGGCAAGTCCACGCTGCTGAAGATCATGGCGGGCCTGGACAAGGACATCGAGGGCGAAGCCGTGCCCATGCCCGGCTTGAACATCGGCTACCTGCCGCAGGAGCCGCAAATGGATGCGGCGCTGACGGTGCGCGAGGCGGTGGAGCAGGGCATTGGCGGCGTGCTGGCGGCCAAGAAGCGCCTGGACGAGGTGTACGCCGAGTACGCCGAGCCGGATGCGGATTTCGACAAGCTGGCCGCCGAGCAGGCCGAGTTGGAGGCGATCATCGCAGCGGCCGGCAGCGAGAACACCGACCTGCAACTCGAGATGGCCGCAGACGCGTTGCGACTGCCGCCCTGGGAGGCCACCATTGGCCATTTGTCTGGCGGGGAGAAGCGCCGCGTGGCGCTGTGCCGCTTGCTGCTGTCTCGGCCTGACATGCTGTTGCTGGACGAGCCCACCAACCACCTGGACGCCGAGAGCGTGGAGTGGCTGGAGCATTTCCTGCAGCGCTTCTCGGGTACGGTGGTCGCCATCACCCACGACCGCTACTTCCTCGACAACGCGGCCGAGTGGATCCTGGAACTGGACCGCGGCGCCGGCATCCCCTGGAAGGGCAACTACTCCGACTGGCTGGACCAGAAGGAAAAGCGCCTGGAAGGTGAGCAGAAGAAAGAAGACGCCCGCATGCGAGCCATGAAGGAGGAACTCAAGTGGGTGCGCTCCAACGCTAAAGGCCGCCAGACCAAGAGCAAGGCCCGTCTGGCCCGCTTTGAAGAGTTGTCCGACGTCGACTACCAGCGCCGCAACGAGACCAACGAGATCTTCATTCCCGTGGCCGAGCGCCTGGGTAACGAAGTGATTGAGTTCAAGGGCGTGAGCAAGAGCTTCGGCGGGCGCATGCTGCTGGACAACGTGAACTTCAAGGTGCCGGCAGGTGCCATCGTGGGCATCATCGGCCCGAACGGCGCGGGCAAGTCCACGCTGTTTCGCATGATCCAGGGGGTGGAGCAGCCCGACAGCGGCGAGGTGGTCATCGGCAAGACGGCCAAGCTCGCTTTCGTCGACCAAAGCCGCGAGAACCTGGCCAACGACAAGACCGTGTGGGAAGACGTCTCCGGCGGCCTGGACAACATCGTGGTGGGCCAGTTCGTGATGCCCAGTCGCGCCTACATCGGCCGCTTCAACTTCAAGGGCAACGACCAGCAGAAGCTGGTGGGCAACCTCTCGGGCGGTGAGCGCGGGCGCCTGCACCTGGCCAAGACCCTGGCACAGGGCGGCAACGTGCTGATGCTGGACGAGCCCTCCAACGACCTGGACGTGGAAACCCTGCGTGCCCTGGAAGAGGCCTTGCTGGAGTTTGCCGGCAGCGCCATGGTCATCAGCCACGACCGCTGGTTCCTGGACCGCATCTGCACCCACATCCTGGCGGCTGAGGGCGACAGCCAGTGGTTCTTCTTCGACGGCAACTACCAGGAGTACGAGGCCGACAAGAGAAAGCGCCTGGGCGAGGAAGGGGCGCGCCCCAAGCGCGTGCGCTTCAAGTCGATCTGATCGGGCTGTCACACGCGGCCCCTGGGAGAATCCCGCGGGGTGCC
>CAISJH010000344.1 GCA_903885585.1 uncultured beta proteobacterium | reverse complement strand
TCGGCGCCGGTGACACGGCTTCCGCAGGTGACTTCACCGGTGCTTCCGGCACCCTGACCTTCGCCCAGGGAGAGACCTCCAAGACCTTCACCGTACAGACCACTCAGGACGCGCTGCTGGAGGCCGACGAGACCCTCACCGTCAGTCTGTCCAACGCCACCGCTGGCGCCACCGTCAGCCCCTCGGCCGGCTCGGCCAAGGGCACCATGGTTAATGACGAAGCCGCGCCGGTGTTCTCGGTTGCCAACGCCTCCATCACCGAAGGCGGCGTGCTCACCTTCACCGTCACCCGCACCGGTGACGCGCAGGCCGCGCAGACCGTGGACTTCGCCACCTCCGCCGGTGCCGGTGACACGGCTTCCGCGGGCGACTTCACCGGTGCTTCCGGCACCCTCACCTTCACTCAGGGCGAGAACACCAAGACCTTCACCGTCCAGACCACGCAAGACAGCCTGCTTGAGGACGAGGAGGTCTTCACGGCACGCCTCTCAGGCGCCACTGGGGGTGCGACCATCAGCGCCGACAAGGGCGAAGCCAAGGGCTCCATCATCGACGACGACGGAGCGCCGATCTTCTCGATTGATTCGGTTCGCGTTACCGAAGGCGGCCAGTTGGTCTTCACCGTGACGCGAAGCGGCGACGCCCAAGCCGATCAGACGGTCAACTTCGCCACCTCCATCACGTCATCCAACACGGCTTCAGCGGCGGACTTCACGGCGAATGCGGGCGTGCTGACCTTTGCGCAAGGAGAGGCGAGCAAGACGGTGGTGGTGCAGACCTCGCCAGACGCACTGCTCGAAGACGACGAGACCCTGACCGTCACCCTCTCCGATGCCACGCGAGGCGCGAGGATCAGCCCCTCTGCCGGCGCGGGTGAAGGCACCATCGTGGATGACGAGTTGCCCACTGTCCTGTCCGTCAAGGAAGCCAGCGTGACGGAAGGCGGTGTGCTCACCTTCACCGTCACCCGCACGGGTGACGCTCAAGCAGCACAGACGGTGGACTTCGCCACTTCCATCAGCTCAGGCGACACGGCTTCCATAGGCGACTTCACCGCCACTTCCGGCACCCTCACGTTCGCCCAGGGCGAGAGCACCAAGACCTTCACCGTCCAAACCACCCAGGACACGCAGGTAGAGAACGATGAGCGTCTGTCGGTCACACTGACCAACCCCACGGCACGGGCAACGGTCGACCCCGCTGCAGGCCAAGCCAAGGGCCTGGTCGTCAATGATGACCTGACCGTCAGCAGCACCACCGTCAACGAGAGTTCGCCGTTTGCGGTGTTCAGCGTCAAGGGGGCGGCTGGGCAAGCGGTGACGCTGACCCTGACGGGCAGCTCCGCCACCCTGGGCACGGACTTTGGTCCCGGGCTGCAGGCATGGAATGGCAGCGCGTGGGTGCCTTACGGTGGCGGTACCGTCAACCTGGATGCACAGGGACTGCTGCTCGTTCGCACGGCCATCGCCCAGGACGGCGTTTTCGAGGGCAGTGAGACGTTCAGCCTGGTGACGCAGGGCGTTGTTGGAGCCCCCGCCACTGGAACGGGCACCATCGTCGATGACGGCACAGGCACCAAGTTCCCGGACTCCCCACCCGGGCCGGACGGCACACCGCCCACAGACGGTGGACCATTCGATGACGACCGGCCGCTGTCCATCACCAGCCCTGTGGTCAACGAGGCCTCACCCCACACCTACTTCAGCATTGGTGGCGCACCCGGTCAGCAGCTCAGTTTGCAGCTGACGGGCGGGTCGGCTCTGGCACAGGGCGTTGACTTTGGCAGCACCGGGCCGAAGAACCTGAGCGTTTCCATCGACGGCGGGCAAACCTGGACTGACTACACCGGGGGCACTGTTTCCCTCTCGGACAACGGCAAGTTGCTCGCCCGCACGCCGCTGGTGGACGATGGTTTCCCTGACAACAACGAGACCTTCACGCTGAAGGCCACCAACACGGGCGGCGGCAGCGTCACGGGCACAGCGACGATCAAGGATGACGGCACCGGCACGGTGTTCTTGCCGGATGGATCGGCCGATCCGGCTGGCAAGCCGAGCGACGACCGCCCACTGAAGGTCAACTCCATCGCCGTCAACGAGGGTTCACCCTTTGGCGTGTTCACCGTCACCGGTGCGGCGGGCCAGTTGGCCACGCTGAACGTGAGCGGCGGCAGCGCCACGCAGGGCGCCGACTTCGGCCCCGGCCTGCAGGTCTGGAACGGCTCGGCCTGGGTGGCCTACACCGGCGGCGCCATCACCCTGGACGCCTCGGGCAAGGCGCTGGTACGCACGCCGATCATCCAGGACACCACCTTCGAGGGGGCGGAAACCTTCACGCTGAGCGCCACCAACAGCGGCGGCACTTTGGCCGCGGGTACCGGCACCATCGTGGACGACGGCACGGGTGACAAGTTCCCTGACGCACCTCCAGGATCCGACGGCACGCCTCCCAAGAACAGCGGGCCATTTGATGACGACCGGCCGGCTGCCGTGGACGACACCTTCTTCCTGGTATCACCGGGTGGCAACTCGGGCACGCAGAACATCATCAGCCGCAACGATGGCCCCGCACCCACCACGCAGTTGTCGATCAGGAGCATCAGCTTCGTAACTCTGGACGGCACCGCGGTGTCGTCATCCTTTGACAACCTCGCCAACTCCGCCAAGGCCGGCTTCAGCAAGCAGGCCGTGATGGCCGATGGCACGCTGTTCCTCAATGCGGACGGCACATCGCTTTACGAGCACGCGGGGCGCCGCTTTGAGGTCACGGCCGTCAGCCCCAACGGGAAGCTGGAGTACAACCCAACGGGAGATTCAAACGGATGGGCGCCGGTGGCACTGAACCAGTCCATCATCGTCACACTGGCCGAGATCGAAGCGGGGCGTCTGCGCTACACCCCGGCGGGTGATGTCGGCCAATTGGAAACCACCGTGGCCCTGGTCAAGGAGCTTGACTGGCGCACGGACAGCTTCGACTACACGATCGCGGATGCTGGCGGACTGCAACTGTCCAAGGCGACCGTGACCTATCGGGTCGCAGATGCCAGCGCCGCTGACTACCAGCAGCCCATCGGTCTGGGAGGAGACGCTGACGTTGACGGCATCACCACGAAAGTGGAGTCTGTGCTGGCCAACCGTGCACGTGGGCTGAACGGCATCCAGCCAGGCGTGTACATCCTGAACTTGGGCAACCTCTTGCCCACCAGCTCGACAGGGGTGTCAGAGGCCCGGATCGGCGTAGCTCTCGACGGCGACCTGAACATCGACCTGCCCAAGTCCATTGGCGACGGCTACCAAAACGCCGTCACCACCTATTCGTGGATCAACTCGATCTATTTCAATCAAGGCAACGCTGACCCGTTCACGGTCGACACCAAGTCGGTGGTGGCTTTGGTGGGTGAGGACACTGCCACCTCCAGAGGCGTGCCGGATCCCTACATCCAGCTGCGTAACGTGGTGGTGGCCCCCTTGACGGCGGAGCAATTGGACGCGCTGAAGGCACTTGTCAAGGTCACGCCTGGATGGAGCCCCATGGGCTTCTCGGCTGAGGTCCGCTCGGACGCAGCCGGGGTCACCAACATTGACCAAGACCCCAGCAGGCCAGGCTTCCAGTGGCGATTCACGGCCGACATTTCTCGCACAGGCGAGACGACAGCCACCTTCATGGCCTTCTACAAGTGGATCGATCAGGCCACGATCGACAGCTACAAAGCGGCCAACCTCCCGCTGCTTGATCTGGCCGGCGACCCCATCACCAAGGTGGGCTGGATTGACTTCACACGCGTGACGGCAGGTGGCGACGGCGTGACCATAGGAACTTCCGGCAACGGCAGCATCCTCTTCCTGGATTACACGATCACGGACAACTCGCTCGGTGACATGGACACGCGGGTCGGCTACATCACCGATCCGGGCGTCCCGGTGTTCGTGACACGAACCATCGACGTGGTGGGCAAGAGTGATGTGGCCGAAGGTTCAGACGCCGTGTTCACGGTGAACCTGAACGTTGCAAAGTCTTCCACCACGGTCGTCCAATTGGATTGGACCGATCTCACCACTGACCGCGACAGCAGCGGAAAGTCGCTGGACTACCTGACTGCCAACACCAAGGCCTACTACGTCGATGCCGCAGGCGTTCAACGAAACTTGGTCCTGAGTTCAACAGGTAGCGTCACGCTGCCGCCCAAGGTGACCACCTTCTATGTCAGCGTGCCCACGGTGGAAGACGCAGAGTCTGAGGGAGCCGAAACCTTCAGCCTGAAGGCGTCGCTGCCGGAGGGGACAGCAGACCAGGACACCGCAACCATCCTGGACGACGGCTCGGGGAAGGTCTACGACGCCAGCGGCAAACCCATTCCGGGCGCAAAGGTGACAGACGACCGGCCGCTGACCGTCAACAGCATTTCGGTGAGCGAGTCTTCACCCTTCGGCGTGTTCACCGTCACGGGACAGCCCGGCCAGTTGGTCACGCTGGCTCTTGAGTCTGGGTCAGCCACCATAGGCACAGACACTGGTACAGCGTTGGAGTACTTTGACGGTAGCGCCTGGCGGAACTACGAGCCCGGGAGCCTCGTCGCAGTCCCGATAGGTGGCACCACATTGCTGGTGCGGGTGGCCATCGTCAACGACATCCCGCTGGAAGGACCTGAAACCTTCCGTCTGGTGGCTACCAACACCGGTGGGTCAGCAGCACGTGGCGTGGGGATCATCTTCGATGACGGCAGCAACGGCAATGTGTTCGATGGGGGCAACACCAGTGGTCGACCCGCGCAAGGCGTAGCAGATGACGATACGCCGCCGCCTCCGCCACAGCCACCAGCACCTCCACCACCCGCACCGGCGCCTGAGGTACCGCCACCCCCGCCACCGCCGCCAGCCCCTGCACCGGCGCCGACCTTCGATTCCGCGACGGCGGTCACCAAACCTTCCACGCTGCCGGTCCCAGACCGTATATCGGTGGGCGAGATCGTCACCAGTGCTTCGGGCTTCCAGGTTCGAGTCATCCCGTCCGAGAAGCCAGCGCTGATGCGCGACAAGGGCATCACCGACCAGTTTGTCGATCCCGGTCGCGTCACCACGTTCAATCTGCCGGCCGACGCCTTTGCGCATACCCGAGCCGAAGCGGTGCTGACGGTTGTCGCCCGCCAAACCAATGGCCAGCCGCTGCCCCCTTGGGTCTTGTTCAACCCACAGGCCGGCACCTTCACCGTCACGCCGCCTCCAGGCTTCACCGGTGAACTGGAGATCCTCGTGATCGCTCGGGACAACGACGGTCGCGAGGCTGCGGCGAACTTCAAGTTCAACGTGGGCTCCGGCACCACCACGGACTCCCGCCCGCAGGGTGATCAGGCTCCAGCGCCAGCACCGGCGCCCGGCGCCACACCACCGCGCACTGGCCGTCTGGGCGTCAGCGATCAGATCCGCCTGGCAGCGGGCCGACAAACCGGCCTGCTGGAGCGCCTGATGGCCTCGCGCGCGGTGCAGGACCGCCTGCAGGCAAGCACGCAGGAGCGAGGCTCGCTGGAGTTCGTGCGGAGCACAGCCGCGCTGCAAGAGGCTTCTGGCAGCGAGCAAGATGAGAGCGGTTTCGAGCGCGCTATGCTCACAACCCGCCAGGCGGGCGCAGGTATCGACAGGGCCCCGGCTGAGCGTGTGAAACCCACCGCCGCACCGCGGCCTGGAGCGTGATGCAGGTCAGTTCAAGCGACCATGAAGTCGGTCTCACCCAAGCCCTTGCCACCCTGCTGGACCTGTCGCGCCGCGCGCGGCAGGCCCGCAGCGAGGCGGAGCTGGGGTTCTTGCTCGTCAACGATACGCTGCCGCTGGCGCCTTACCGGCAGGCCGCGTTGTGGCGCGCCGACCGCGGGCTGCAGGCCATGTCGGGCCTGGTGCAGCCCGAGGCCAATGCCCCCTACGCGCAGTGGCTCAAGGGGCTGGCCGGCCACCTGAGAACAGCGGGGGCTGGATCTGCAGTAACGGGCGTGCAGGCTGGCGGCTCATCTGCTGGGGCAGCAGCAAGCGTAGCCGCCCCAAGCGTCCATCCCTTCACGGCCCAAGACCTGCCCGAGCCCCTGGCCCGCGAGTGGGCCGAGTGGTGGCCGGTGCACGGACTGTGGCTGCCGCTGTCCAGCACGGCGCAACCCGCTGAAGCGGCCCTGCTGCTGGCCCGGGACGAGCCCTGGAGTGACGCCGAGACCTCATTGCTCACCGAGTGGTGCGGCACCTGGTGGCACGCGCTGCTGTCCCTGCGCCGCGCGCAGAAGCGGCCCTGGTGGCGCCCCTGGGGGCGCGACACGGCTGGCGCGCTGAGCACACGCCGCGCCTGGTGGAACCGGCCCTTTCTCATCACCCTGCTGGCCTTGACGGCGCTGTCCTTCGTGCCGGTGCGTCTGTCGGTGCTGGCGCCCGGCGAGTTGGTGCCGATGAACCCGCTGGTCGTGCGCGCGCCGCTGGACGGAGTGGTGGATGTGTTCCACGTCAAGCCCAACCAGGCCGTGAAGAAGGGCCAGCCGCTGTTCGGGTTTGACGAGGCGCTGATTCAGAGCCGGCTGGACGTGGCCAACCAGGCCCTGGCCACCGCCTCCACCGAGTACCGGCAAACCATGCAGCAGGCGCTGACCGACCCGCGCGTGCGCCCACAGCTGGCCACGCTGACTGGACGTATCCAGGAAAAGCGGGCCGAGGTGAGCTACCTGCGCGAGCAGTTGACCCGCGCCCGCGTGCTGGCCCCGCAGGACGGTGTGGCGCTGTTTGATGACCCGACGGAGTGGATCGGCAAGCCGGTCTCGGTGGGCGAGCGCATCCTGCGCATTGCCGCCACCGGTGACGTGGAGGTGGAGGCCTGGCTGCCGCTGGCCGACGCCATCGCGCTGGAGCAGGGAGCACCGCTGCAGCTTTACCTTAACGCGCGGCCCCTGGAGCCGGTGAGTGCGCGCCTGCGTTACATGGCCCATGACGCCGTGCAGCGGCCCGACGGCACCTACGCCTACCGCGTGCGCGCTACGCTGGACGCACCGACCGACCACCGCGTGGGCCTGAAAGGCACGGCCAAGCTGCAAGGTGAGCATGTGCCCGCCATCTGGTGGGTGATGCGCCGGCCCGTGGCTACGCTGCGCTCCACGCTGGGGCTGTGAGCCCAAAATGACCACCGCTCATCGATCCGGTCGGCTTGCTTTGGGTCCCGCAAGCCTCAGGCTCATGCAGGCGTACACACGCGGAGCGCCGTGAACCTGGCCGCCGCCCCCCAACAATTGACGCTCCCCGCCCTGCGCGAGGAGTTGGCCCTGCTGCCCGGCCCGGTGCTGCCCGACGGGCAGCCCAGCTGGACGCTGCACGACCCCGTGCGCAACCTGTTCTTCCGCATCGACTGGCCCACCTTTGAGCTGCTGCAGCGCTGGGGCGCGGGCAGCCCGGCGCAGATGGCGCAGGACGTCTGCAACAGCACCACGCTGCAGTTGACCGAGGACGATGTGAAGGGCGTGGCGCAGTTTCTGGTGGGCAACCAACTCACCCAGCCGGCGCGTGACGCCGCCACCTCGCGCAAGCTGGCTGAGCGACTGGCGCAGATCCGCGGCACACCGTGGAACTGGCTGCTGCACCACTACCTGTTCTTCCGCATCCCCCTGGTCAAGCCCGATGCCTGGCTGGGGCGGTGGAAGAGCTGGGTGGGTTGGTGCTACTCACCGGCCTTCTTCGGTCTGACGTTCCTGGCGCTGCTGCTGGGCCTGTTTCAGGTGGTGCGGCAGTGGGAAGGCTTCACCGCACAGTTGGTAGACACCTTCAGCCTGGAAGGCCTGGCCAGCTACGCCGTGGCGCTGGTGTGCGTGAAGACGCTGCACGAGCTGGGCCACGCGTTCACCGCCAAGCGCCTGGGCTGCCGCGTGCCCACCATGGGCGTGGCCTTCATGGTGCTGTGGCCCATGGCCTACACCGACACCAACGAGGCCTGGCGCCTGACCGACCCGCGCCACCGCTTGCAGGTGGCCAGTGCCGGCATCGCCACCGAGCTGCTGATCGCCGCCTGGGCCACGCTGGCCTGGGGGCTGCTGCCCGACGGCCCTGCGCGATCAGCGGCCTTCGTACTGGCCACCACCAGCTGGGTGGCGACGCTCGCCATCAACGCCAGCCCCTTCATGCGCTTTGACGGCTACTTCATCCTGTCGGACTCACTCGACATGCCCAACCTGCACGAGCGCTGCTTTGCGCTGGCCCGCTGGCGGCTGCGCGAGTGGCTCTTCAACCTCGGCGAGGAGGTGCCCGAGCGGGTGCCGCCGCGCCAGCAGCGCTGGATGATCGTCTTTGCCTATGGCACTTGGCTGTACCGGTTGGTGCTGTTCATCGGCATCGCACTGCTGGTCTACCACCTGTTCTTCAAGGTGCTGGGCGTGTTTCTGTTCCTGGTGGAAATTGCCTGGTTCATCTGGCGTCCGGTGCGCATGGAGCTGAAGGCCTGGGGCGAACGGCGCAAGTCCATCCTGCAGCGCGGGCGCACCGCCGTGAGCGCCATGGTGCTGATGGCCCTCATTGGCCTGGCCTTTGTGCCCTGGCCGGGGCGGGTGACGGCCAGCGCCCTGCTGCGGCCGGCCGAGTCCTGGCCGGTGTACGCACCGTCGGGTGCGCGGCTGGACGAGCTGAAGTTCAGCGAGGGTGAGCGCGTGCCGGCCGGCGCGCTGATCGCGCGCCTGCACGTGCCCGACCTCAACACCCGCCGCCAGGCCTTGACCGCGCGGGTGGATCAGCTGCGCTGGCAGGCCGCCTCCTCAGGCTTTGACGAACAGACACGGCAGAAACTGCTGGTGGCGCAAGACACCCTGGCCACCGCCCAGGCCGAGCTGGCCAGCGTGGACACCGAGCTGCGCAACTTTGCGCCCAAGGCGCCCTACGCCGGCACCCTGCGCGACCTGGACCCGGACCTGCGCGAAGGCCAGTGGCTGGCGCGCAAGGAGCGGCTGGGCCTGCTGGTGAAGGAGGGCACGCCTTGGCTGGTGGAGACCTGGCTGGACGAAGATGCTGTGCAGCGCATCCGGGCAGGCGACCACGCCATGTTCATCAACGACGGGGCCGACGCCGCACCACTGCAACTGCTGGTGCAGGGTGTGGACCGCGACGCCTCACGCGTGCTGGCCCGCCCAGAACTGGCCGCCCAGGCCGGTGGCCACCTGATGGCGCGGGAGAAGAACGGCCAGCTGGTGCCCGAGCGCGCCGTCTACCGCGTGACCCTGGTGCTGGCCGAAGGCCAAGCGCTGCCCGCGGCGCTGAACCGCCAGACCCTGCGCGGCACCGTCACCGTCCACGCCCGCGCCGAAGCCCCCGGCCTGCGCTACGTCCGCCAGGCCTCGGCGGTGCTGGTGCGGGAGTTTGGGTTCTGAAGTGAG
>CAISJH010000343.1 GCA_903885585.1 uncultured beta proteobacterium | reverse complement strand
GCGGGCCACGGCGAGGTCAAGTCCATGCGCACCCCACGCCGGTTGCGGCGCCGCGGCACCGGCCGAGCGATGCTGGCCCATCTCATCGCCCATGCAAGACAGCACGGCTACACGCGTCTGAGCCTCGAGACGGGGTCGCAGGCGCCTTTCCGTCCAGCGCAGGTGCTGTACGAGAGCTTTGGTTTCACCGTCTGCGGCCCGTTTGCCGACTACACGCTGGATCCACACAGCGTGTTCATGACCTTGGAGTTGGCGTCTGCGTGACAGGCTGAACCGAGCCCGCCGCGAGCTTGCCACTGGCCAGCCACAACGCGCTCAAGCCGCCAGATCCACCAACTTCAAGCGCTGCACCTTGCCCGACGGCCCGCGGGGAAGTTCGGTGACAAAGCGGAAGACGCCCGGGGTCTTGTAGCGGCCGAGCTTTTCCAGGCAGAAGGCGCGCAGGTCGGCCTCGGTGCAGGTCATGCCCTCGCGCGGCACGATGCAGGCCAGGATCTCCTGACCGTAGTGGCGGTCGGGGATGCCCACGGCCGCGGCCTCCAGCACGGCGGGGTGCTGCAGCAAGGCTTCGTCGATCTCGCGCGGGGCGATGTTTTCGCCGCCCTTGATGATGAGCTCCTTGATGCGGCCGGTGACGAAGAAGAAACCGTCGGCGTCGCGGTGGCCCAGGTCACCGGTACGCAGCCAGCCATCGGGTGAGAAGGCGTCGGCCGTGGCCTTGTCGTTCTTGTAGTAACCGCGCATCTCGTGCGGGCCGTGGATGCCGATCTCGCCCGTGGTGCCGTCAGGCACGGGCTGCAGCGCGCCATCCACCACCCGGGCCTGGCCGCCGCTGGCGCGGCCCACCGAGCCGATCTTGCGCTGTGCCACGTCCAGCGGGTTGGAGAACGAGGGCGCCACGGTCTCGGTCAGGCCCATGGTCTCGATGACGCCAATGCCAAACCGCTGCTCGAAGGCGCGCAGGTGCTCGGGCGGCAGCGCCGACGAGGCCGAGCGGCAGAAGCGGATGGCCTGCGTGCTGTCGCGTGGCGGCGCCTCACCCTCCAGCAGGTAGCTGATCATCGTGGGCACCACGTTGATCCAGGTGCAGCCGGTGCCCACGGCCTGCCGCCAGAAGGCGCCGGCGGAGAACTTGGGCGGCATGGCCAGACTGCCCCCATGCGCCAGCGGGGCCAGCATGGTCACCGCAAATGCATTGATGTGGTACAGCGGCAGCACGGCCAGCACCCGGTCGCCCGGCACCAGCGCATGCTCCGCGCTGATGGTCTGCGCGTTGGCCGCCAGGTTGGCCTGCGTCAACATCACGCCCTTGGGCACACCCGTGGTGCCCGAGGTGTACATGAGCAGGGCCAGATCCTGCGGGGCCGCAGGCTGGGCGTCCCGAGCGCCCGCCTCCCTCTTGAATGCAGGCAGCTCCAGCGCATCCGCTTCGGTCACGATCAGGGTCACCGGTCTGGACAGGCCGTTCAGCACGCCCTGCACCCGGTCGGCCCACTCCGGGCTGGCCACCACCACCTTGCAGTCCGAGTGGTCGAGCACATAGCGCATCTGGTCGTGCTGCGACAGCAGGTTCACCGGGTTGACGCACCATCCACCGTGCATGGCACCCAGCAGCAGGCGCAGCGTCTGCAGGCCGTTGGGCATGACGAGCGACACCGTGTCACCAGGGGCGGAGCCCGCTGCGCGTAGCAGCGTGGCCACCTGTGCGCACTGCTCGCGCAGCTCCGCAAAAGTGATGCGCTGCCGCCCCTCCACATCGCAGGCATACACCGCCTGTGGCCAACGCTGCGCGGCTTCGTCGATCAGCGCGCGGACGGTTTGCTGGGCCTCATGGGACTCACCCCGCGTCGACGCGTTCCGCATGGCCCAGTCGCCGCCGGCAGGCAGACGCCCCGCCTCACCCACGGCCGAACTTCCCGAAGTAGGCCCCGAAGATCTCGTCTTCGCTCGGCACCCGCTCAGGGATGGGCCGTGAGATGCGGGTGACGTTCAGATAGTGCCGGTAGTTCATGTTGTCCGAGAAGTTGTTGCGGCCCCAGGTGCCGCAGCCCATGGACAAGGAGAACGGCAGGCCGTTGTCGAAGCTGCCGCCCGTGGCAATGCAGTGCGCCTGGTTGACGATGACCCGCGAGACCGGCAGCTGCAGGCCGAGCTGCATCGCGCGGTCGTCGCGCGTGCTGTGCAGGCCCACCGAGTGCCCGGCACCTTGCCAGGCGTAGACCTGCTCGACGATGGCCATCGCGTGCGCGAAGTCGCGCGCCCGGTATAGCGTGAGCACGGGCGCGAGCTTTTCGCCCGAGAACGGATGCTCGGGACCGAAGCCGCTCTCCTCCACCAGCAGCATGGTCGGCTGCAGTGCCTCCACCTCGTGCAGACCGGCCCGCTGAGCCACCACGGTGGCGTTCTGGCCGGTGGCGGCGGACGACAGCTTGCCGTCGGGCCACATCAGGGCCTGCAGCCGCGCCTTCTGCGCGGCGTTCAGCAGCACGGCGCCCTGCCCTTTGAGAGCCTGCACGGCGGCGTCGTAGATGCTGTCCAAGAGCACCAGGCTGTTCTCAGACGAGCAACTGGTGGCGTTGTCAAAGGTCTTGGAGCGACGCACCCGGTCAGCCACCAGCGCCAGGTCCGCTGTCTCGTCCACGATGCCGGCCACGTTGCCGGCGCCCACGCCAAAGGCCGGCGTGCCGCTGGCGTAGGCCGCGCGCACATTGGCCTGCGAGCCGGTGGCGACCACCAGGTCGCACTGGCGCATCAGCGCCAGCGTGGAGGCCTTGTCCACCGGGGCGGGGAGCATCTGCACCAGGTCGCGCGGGGCGCCGATGCGGTCGAACGCGGCATGGATGAATTGCAGCAGCCGCTCGCACGTGGACCAGCCCTTGGGCGAGGGCGCGACGATCACCGCATTGCGCCCTTTGAGCGCATTGATGATCTTGTTGGCCGGCGTGGCCCCGGGGTTGGTGGACGGCGTCACGGCGCAGACCACGCCCACGGGCCGAGCAATCTCCACCAAGCCCTTGGCCGGGTCTTCGGAAATCACGCCCACCGACTTGGCGCCCTGCAGATCGCGCAACAGGCCCAGCGTCTTGCGGTGGTTCTTGCGGACCTTGTCCTCCACATTGCCGATGCCGGTGTCCAGCACCGCCAGTTCGGCCAGCTCGCGGTTGCGGCCGGGCTCCAGGATGGCCCAGCCGGCGGCAGCCACCAGTTCGTCCACACGGGCCTGGTCGTAGCCCTCGGCCGTGCGCTGGGCGGCGCGCGCACGGGCGACCAGGGTGGCGACTCGCTCATCAGCGGCTTCAGCCGTCTCATCGATGGGCCGTGACGTCTTGCTGTGAGTGTTCATGCTGAGCGTTGCCAGGCCGTGGCCTGGTCTCAAGTGAAGAGACGGGACAAGCGGCTGTGCCCCGTCCCGGAGTCAATCCGCCTTGATGTTGGCGTCCTTGGCCAGTTTCGCCCACTTGGGCAATTCGGCCACCACCACCCGACCCAGGGCCTCGGGCGTGCCACCCACGGCATCCGCGCCTTGCGCCAGCAAGCGCTCGCGGATGGGCGGCTCGGCCAGCACGGTGTTGAGCGCCCGGTTGAGGCGCTCGATCACCGGCCTGGGCGTTCGGGCCGGGACGAACATCGCGTACCAGGAGTCCACCTCGAAGTCAGGCTGGCCGGACTCGTGCACGGTAGGCACATCGGGGAAGGCGGGCGTGCGCTTGAGCGTGGACACCGCCAGCGCCTTGAGTTTGCCGGTCTTGACGAACTGCGCGGCCGCCGGGATGGACACCCACAGCAGCGGCACCTGCCCGCCCATCACGTCGGTCACGGCTGGGCCGCCGCCGCGGTACGGGATGTGGGTCATCTGCACGCCAGCGCGCAGCTTGAACATCTCGCCAGCCAGATGCCCGGGCGAGCCGTTGCCCACCGACGCATACGCCAAGTCACCCGGTTTGGCCTTGGCCAGGGCCGTCAGCTCGGCCAGCGTGTTGGCGGGCAGCTTGGGGTTGGCCACCAGGATCTGCGGCAGCGAGGCCACCGTACCCACGGGCTCAAAGTCCTTGACCGTGTCGAAGTTGAGCTTGGGGTAGATGGCGGGGTTGATGGTGTGGCTGCTGAGCGTGAACAGCACGGTGTAACCATCAGGCGCGGCCTTGGCCACGAGCTCCGTGCCCACCGAACCACCCGCGCCGCCCTTGTTCTCGATCACCACCTGCTGGCCCAGGGCAGCGGACATGCGTTCCTGGACGATACGCGCAATGACGTCGGTGCCGCCGCCCGGTGGATAGGGGACGACGAAGCGGATCGGCTTGTCAGGGTAGGCGGTCTGGGCCTGTGCAGGCGCCAGCGCTGCGAGCCACAGGCCCGCCAGAAGGGCCAGCGAGCGCCGGCGATGAAGGTCTTGGCTCATGGTGGCGGGTTCCTTGTGACGGTGCGCCCTGGGCGCGTGCGATCAGACTGACCAGGCCAGGGGCACGCAGGGCGGGCCCCAGCTGGGCAGGCCCAAAGTCTAGGGCGCCGAGGCGAGACCGCCACCCGCACGAACCCTGCACACCTGGCCTTCCTGCTGGACGCCGGAGAAGTCCACCGCACCACGACAAGAGCGCCCCAGCCGCGCGACGGTCTCGCGCAAGCGCCCCAGATACGGAACCCCGCTGTGCCGCAAGGCCGCCCGCACGGCGGCAGCGTCCGGGTAGGCCTGCAGTGCGCTCCACCAGACGGCCCGACCTGCGAGAAAACCGCTGGCTCCGGCGCGGCAGGCATAGACCAGCGCGTGCTCGAACTGCTGCATGGTCCCGCCGGCCGACAGCAGCACCCAAGGCAGGCCGCCACAGGCCGCGCCCATCTCATCAAACAAGGCCTGCGCCGCGGCCGCACCCGGGCCATGCGGGTCTGGCAGCTGGGCCATGGGGATGGGGCTTTCCAGCTTGAACAGGTCCACACCGAAGCGCGGGTGGGCGAAGGCGCGCACGCTGTCGATGACCAGGCGCGACTGCTTGGCGGTGTCTTCGCTGTAGTCGGGCGCGCCCGCGGCCCCGCCCACTGGGGCAAAGGGGTGCACCAACAGTTCAAAGACGAAGGGGATGTCGTGCGCCGCGCAATCGTCACCGGCCTGTTGCACAAAGGCCTGTTGCCAGGCCAGCACGTCATGCGCCGCATCCGGCCGGTACCAGGCCAGCAGCTTGACGGCATCGGCGCCCAGGCGACGGATCTGCGCGACTGACCAGTGGGGAATAGCTCGGGAGCGTCGCCCGCCGGGGGCGTCGTCGTAGCGGTGCTCCTCCAGGGTGAGGATCAGGCCGCGGTCGGGTCGCAGGTGCGGCGTGGCCGCCGGCAGGCCGAAATCGGGGTCCACCAGCAAGGCGCTGGCGTGCGCCGCCAGGCCCTCGGCCAGCAAGCCCTTGACGGCCACGATGTCGTCAAAGCCCACGGCCTCGGGTGCGATGCCCCGGGCGCGCGCCACCAGGTTGACGATGGGCGGGCGCTGGTCCACGGCCACCATGGAAAAGAAACCGTTGGCGTCCGCCAGGCGGCGCAGGCCCCAGTGCTTGCCCCAGCGGGGCAGCGCAAAGGGCGGGGTGACAGGGGGAGTCGCGTGGGTCATGGGGAGTTGTCTTGTGGGTCTGTGCTGTGGATTTGCGGCGCCGAAGCCAGGAAAGCCTCAACCTCGCCGCGGGAGGGAGCGCCCGCCACGCCGCCGGGCTTCAGGCACTTGAGCGCCGCCGCCGCGGCGGCAAAGCGCAGGGCGTCGGCGTCAGCCCTGCCCTCGCCCAGGGCCACGGCCAGGGCCCCGTGAAAGGTGTCGCCCGCCGCGGTGGTGTCCACCACCGGCTGCACCTGGAACACCGGCATCTGCGCGGGCGCGCCGCCGCGCCGCTGCCACCACAGGGGTTGGTCGTCCTGCGTGAGCACGGCCACTTCAGCGCCCGCAGCCAGGGCTGCTGCCAGGCCCTCACGCGCCGCGGTCTGGTCGTCCAGCCCGGTCCGCGGGTGAAACGCGGCCAGGCCGGGGCGGGAGAACACGGCCCAGGTGCACAGGCCGACCAGGCGCTGCAGGTCTTCCTGGGGCGCTGCATCGCCGTCCAGGATGGACGTGCGCCCGAGCGCCCGCGCTCTCTCCAGGGCTGCCAGCGCCCAGTGCGGGCAGCGTGGGTCGGTCATCAGCACCTCGGCCTGGTCGACCTGCGAGACGTCAAAGGGCGGCGCCTTGCCCAGGGCGTCGCCGCGGTGGTTGACGATCAGGCGTTCACCCTGCGCGTCGACGATGACGGCCGACACCGAGCTGTGCGCGCCCGGCACGCGCACCAGACCGCCCGGGTCCACGCCTTCGCGCCAGAAGTGCGCCTCGAAGAACGGCGCCGCCGCATCGTCACCCACGGGGCTGGCGATGCGCACCCGCGCCCCCAGCCGGGCTGCGGCCACGCAGGCGTTGGCCGTCATGCCGCCCACGCCGCTGAGGTAGGCCTGGGCGGGCGTTTTCGTGGGCTTCGGGGGAAAGGTCTCAACAGAGAACTGGTGATCCCAGGCAGCGTGGCCCACGCCGAGGATGCGCACGGGGTTGGCCATCGGGTTCGTCGCTCAGCCCGTCAAGGCGCCAGAAGGGGCTTCACCAGCTGCCCTGCCGCAAAGCGCGGGAAGACATCGGCAAAGTCCTCCAGGCCGAATCGCAGGTCCACGAAGCGGCGGTAGTCGTCGCGCCGCGCACGCAGCATGGCGATGTTGGCAGCCAGGTCAGACTTGGGGAAGTAGAACGAGCGCACCATGTAGAAGTCCTTGCGGCGGATGGGCTTCTTTTCCTCGATGGTCCAGGGCGCGTCGTTCTCGCCGATCAACAGCACCACGCCGCGCGGCCACACGATCTCCAGGCCCTGATTGCGCGCCGCATGCGCGCCGCTGGATTCGATCACGAGGTCAAAGCGCTTGGTGAGATCGCCCACCGGGTGCGGCGTGGCGCCCAGTGAGCGCGCCAGCGCCAGCCGGCCTTCGCGCAGGTCGGACACAAAGATGCGGCGGTAGCCCATCTCCTGCGCAGCGATCAGCCCGCCCAGGCCCACCGGGCCGGCGCCCAGGATCAGCACCTCGGCTTCTTCAGGCGGCACCAGCGGCGCCACGGTGCGCAGGCCGTGTGCGGCCGTGCCGATGGTGTCCAGCAGCAGCGGCGCCAGGTCGTCGTCGATGTCGTCGGGCACCGGCAGCAAACACTGCTCGGGCACGGCCACGGCCTGGGCATAGCCGCCATCGCGGTTCCAGCCCATCAGCACGGAGTCGGTCAGGCACAGGTGGGTGTCGCCGCGGGTGCAACTGGCGCAGTGGCCGCAGTGCACCGGGATGAACACGCAGCAGCGCTGGCCGTGCCGGGCGTGGCCGGGTTGGTCCACGGTGCCAAAGATCTCGTGGCCGGGCACCAGCTCGGTGCCGCGCTGCCACAGCTTGCAGTCGCTGCCGCACAGCGCGGTGCGCTGGATGCGCAGCAGCACCTCACCCGCGCCGGGCTGCGGCTCGGGCCGGTCCACCAGGCCGATGCGGCCCTGGCCAGGGAAGCTGATGCTCCTCAATGCGCCGGCTCCAGCACCACCTTGGCCGAGGCCACGCGGCCGTGGTGCAGGTCTTCAAAAGCCTGCGCGCCCTGCGCCAGGGGGCGGCGCTCCACCCAGGACAGGTCGCCAAAGACGCCGCGGTCGATGCTGGCCACGGTGGCGCGCAGGTCGGCCGTGCTGTAGGTGTAGGTGCCCATCAGGGTGATCTCCGCCAGCGTGAGCTTGCGCATGTCGATCTCGCTGGCCCAGTCCTGCAGGCCGATGTGCATCACCAGCCCGCCAGGCTTGACGGCGGCCAGCGCGGCCTTGCGGGTGAGCGCACTGCCCACGGCGTCGACCACGTAGTCGAAGGCCGACTCTTGCGCCGTCTGCGACTTCGGGTCAAAGGTGGTGCAGCGGGCATGGCGCTCCAGCGAGACGCGTCGCGCCTCGTTGACCTCGGCCACTTCCAGCTGGTCCACGCCGTAGTGGCGCAGCAGCAGCGCCGTGAGCATGCCGATGGCACCGCCACCCAGCACCAGTGTGCGGCACTCGGCGATGGGGCGCGCCAGGCCGCGCATCGACAGGTGCACTGCGTGCAGCGCGGTGGCCGCGGGCTCGGTGAGCGCGGCACGCACGGCGTCCAGGCTGTCCGGTACGGCGATCAGGCAGCGGCCCGGGATGCTCATGGCCTGCGCAAACGCCCCAGGGCGTGTCATGCCCACCATGGTGCGGCGCGAGCACAAGTTGTCGCGCCCGGTGACGCAGTAGTCACACGTGCCGCAGGTGATGAGCGGGTTGCCCGTGACGCGCTGCCCCGGCTGCCAGTCGGCGTGGCGGCTTTCCAGCACGGTGCCGGCGAACTCATGGCCCAGCACCAGACCCGGCTTGCGCCGCGGGTCGTGGCCATGCCAGGCGTGCATGTCCGAGCCGCAGATGCCCACGGCGTCGATACGCAGCACCACGTCGCCTGGCTCGGCGACAGGCGCCTCACGCTCCAGCAGTTGCGCCTCGTTGGGTTGGGTGTAGACCAGGGCTTTCATGGGGATGGGATCGTGAACCTTGAATCGTGAGCGTCTGCTCGTAAACGTCTGTTCGTCGGGCTCGATACAGCGGCGGCGCGATCACAGCGCGGTGTAGCCGCCGTCCACCATCAGCGTCTGGCCGGTGATGTAGGCCGAGGCCGGGCTGCACAGAAAGATGGCGGCACCGTGCAGGTCCTGCAACTCGCCGTTACGGCCGACGGCCGTACGCGCCGCGTGCATGGCCGCAAGCTCCGGGTTGCCGAAGACCGGCGCGGTCAGCGCCGTCGGGAAGAAGCCCGGCCCGATGGCGTTGCAGGTGATGCCCCGGCCCGACCAGGCCTGGGCGATGGCACGCGTAAGCTGCACCACGCCGCCCTTGGCTGCGCCATAGGGTGCGCTGTTTGCAAAGGCGCGGGTGGACTGCAAGGAGGCGATGTTGAGG
>CAISJH010000342.1 GCA_903885585.1 uncultured beta proteobacterium | reverse complement strand
GTCTGGCGATGCGCAGGTTCGTTCAGTGATCCTCATCAACCTGCTCCCCTACCGCGAGGCCAGACGCCTTGCGCGCAAGCGTGCGTTCTTCGCGGGTTTGGTGGCCAGCGCAGTGGCAGGGTTGGGCTTGGTGGTGTTTGGTCTTTCATTCGTAACGCAACTGACCTCTCAGCAAGAGGCCCGCAACGAGTACCTGCGAGCCGAGATCAAGAAGCTGGAAGGGCAGATCAAGGACATCGCCACGCTGCGGCTGGAGATCGAGGCCCTGAAGGCTCGGCAGCGGGCCATCGAGGACCTGCAGACCGATCGCAACGTGCCCGTGCACCTGCTCAACGAGTTGGTCAAGCACGTGCCTGACGGGCTGTACCTGAAGTCGGTCGTGCAGACCGGCGGAGGTGTGCTGCTCAGCGGTTTCGCGCAGTCCAACGAGAGGGTGTCTGAGTTGCTGCGAAACACCTCCCAGAATGGTGTGTGGGTGGAGCGGCCGGAGCTCATTGAGATCAGGGCGTCCAATGTGGGCACGACGCCGCGAGACAGTGCCCGGGTGTACGAGTTCTCGATGCGTCTGAAGATCCGTCGACCTGACGCCGACGCGGCTGGCGCCAAGCCGGAAAAGCGCAAGGCTTCCTGAGCGATCGCATGGCCACCTCACGCCCTATCGCTGCCAAGCGTCGGACCAGGTTCGATCTCGAGGAACTGCTCGAGGACGCAAAGTCCCAATTCCAGGGCCTCAACCCCAGAGAACCTGGGCAATGGCCGCTGTTGCCCAAGCTGGCGGCCTGGGGAGCGGTCCTGTTGCTGGCGGCGGTGGCGGGCTGGTTCCTGGTTCTTGCCGATGCGGTGGGGCGGCTGCAGGCTGAGCAGGACCGGGAACCGGTGCTCAAGGGCGATTTCCGCCTCAAACTCAACCAGGCCATCAACCTGGGCGAGTTACGTAAGCAAAAGCTGCAGGTTCAGGAGTACGTGAACCAGGTCGAGAAGCAGTTGCCGGGCAAGGCTGAGATGGATGCTTTGCTGTCTGACATCAACCAGGCCGGTCTCGGCCGGGGTTTGCAGTTTGAGTCCTTCAGGCCTGGTCAAGTGCGTTTGCGTGATTACTACGCCGAATTGCCGATCTCCTTGAAGGTCACGGGCAAGTACCACGATATCGGGGCGTTTGCCGCTGACATCGCCAACCTGTCCCGTATCGTCACCCTGCATGACATGAACCTCACAGTGCAGGCAGGCCCCCGTGAGGCTGCGCGCAGCGCAAGTACGGCCGTGCTGACCCTGGAGGCCAACGCCAGGACCTACCGCTACCTGGACCCGAATGAGTCTGCGGATCAGGAGGCCCGGCGCAAGGACGCGGCCAAGGGGGCCAAGAAGTGAGGCGCCGTGCAGAAGTTCTCACTGGGCTGGCTTTCTTCGCACGCAAGTGCACAGGGCTGAGTGCCGTGCTTCTGGTCACTGCGTGCAGTTCCCCGAGCGAGGAACTCCAGGCCTGGACGGAACAGCAGCGGCGCGAAGTCAAGTTTGGCGTGCAGCCCTTGCCGCCGCCGGGGCGGTTTGAGCCGCAACCCTATCTGGCCCTCCAAGAGGTGGACCCTTTCAACTCGCAGAAGCTCTCGGGCGCGATGCGGCAGGAAGTCCGCCAGATGGACGCCCGCATGATGGCGGAGTTGAACCGACGGCGTGAACCGCTGGAGGCACTTCCGCTTGACGCCATGGCCTTGACGGGCAGTGTGCTGCGCCAGGGCCGTCCTGTGGCCTTGATTACCGTGGACAAGTTGCTCTACCAGGTGAAGCTGGGAGATTACGTCGGCCAGAACTACGG
>CAISJH010000341.1 GCA_903885585.1 uncultured beta proteobacterium | reverse complement strand
CCACCGCCCCGGTGCCGCCAAGCGCCAGTCAGACAAGGCAGCAGCGCCACCAGACGCACGGCGTTGCCGCCACCATGGGCGCGCTGCATGCCGTAGTTCAAACGGATGGCCGCAGGCTGCGTGCGGCCGTACAGACGCGCCAGCTCGCGGATCTGCCCGGCCTCGAGGCCGCACACCGCGGCCGCCCGCTCGGGTGTCCACTGCTGCGCCCGCTCGCGCAGCGCCGGCCAGCCTTCCACGTGTTGCGCCAGGTAGTCATGGTCCAGCAGGTCCTGCGTGATCAGCTCGTGCATCAGCGCCAGGGCCAGCGCGCCATCGCTGCCCGGGCGCAGGGCCAGGTGCTGGTGGCACTTGTCGGCCGTCTCGGTGCGGCGCGGGTCGATGCACACCAGCGTGGCGCCCTGGCGCTTGGCCTGCTGAGCGAAGGTCCAGAAGTGCAGGTTGGAGGCGATCGAGTTGCTGCCCCAGATGAGGATCAGCTTCGCGTGGGCGAAGTCCTCCAGGTGCATGCCCAGCTTGCCGCCGTAGGTGGCCATCAGCCCTTCAGCGCCTGCGCTGGCACAGATGGTGCGGTCCAGCCGCGAGGCGCCCAGGCGGTGAAAGAAGCGCGCGGCCATGCTCTCGCCCTGGATCAGGCCCATGGTGCCGGCGTAGCTGTAGGGCAGGATGGCCTGCGCAGCACCCGGCCCGCGCTCAGCGATGGCCTTCAGGCGGGCCGCGATGGTGTCCAGCGCCTCGTCCCAGCCGATGCGCTCGAAGCGCGGCGGCCCGGCCTTCGGGCCTACCCGCTTGAGCGGATGCAGCACGCGCTCCGGGTGGTAGCTGCGCTCGGCGTAGCGGCTGACCTTGGTGCACAGCGCGCCATGCGTGGGCGGGTGGTCCGGATCGCCCTGGATGCGGATGACGCGCCCGGCCTGCACGGTGACGTGCATGGCGCAGGTGTCCGGGCAGTCGTGCGGGCAGGCGGCGCGGACCAGGGTGGTGGGGGCGGTGTCTTGCGGCGAGGCAGCGAGCGCGTCGTTCATCGCTTCAATGTGCCACAGGCCGTGACGCTACCAGTTTCACCGGCCCAGCAGGTCGATGTAAGCCCCATAACTGAAGGTGCGGTTCTTTCTTTGTCCGGTCATCTCCGTCACCACCCCCAAGGCCTCCAGCAGCCTGATGGCGGCGCTCGCCGTGGGAAAGGTCGTGTTCAGTGTCTGGCATACCCGGTCCACCGTGAAGCGGGGCATGGTGGGCAGCAGTTCGAACAGCCGATAGGCCGTGGAGCTTGTCTTGGGATGCGCCAGCAGTCGGCGCCGGTCCGTGGTGACCAGACTGGCCAGCGCCAACACGGCCTGCTCGGCCTGCGCAGCAGCGAACTGCACCGCTTCCAGGAAGAAGCAGACCCAGCCCTCCCAATCGCCATCGGTCCGGATGGCCGACAAGCGGCGGTAGTACTCGGCCTGATGTTGCTTGAGGTAACCGCTCAGGTACATCAAAGGTTCTGGCAGCAGCTGCCAGTGTTCCAGCAGCGCCGCAATCAGCAAGCGCCCGATGCGGCCGTTGCCATCCAAATAGGGGTGAATGGTTTCAAACTGCGCGTGCACCAGCGCCACGCGCACCAAGGGCGGGAGGTCACCGGCGTTGGCGTGAATGAAGTGCTCCAGGTCGCCCAACAGGAGCGGCACCTGATCGGCGGGCGGCGGTACAAACACCGCATTGCCCGGACGTGTGCCGCCGATCCAGTTCTGGGAGCGACGCAGTTCTCCGGGCTGCTTGCCGGCGCCGCGCGCTCCGCTCATCAACAGACGGTGGGCCTCGCTCAACAGACGCACGCTGATGGGCAGGCCCGTTGGGCTGCGCAACTGCCCTCGCACCCACTGAAACGCCCGGAGGTAGTTGGTGACCTCCTCCACGTCATCGGTGTTGCTGATGGCCAGACCGGCTTCTTCGTCGAATAAGTCCACCAGGGTGGCCTGCGTGCCTTCGATCTGCGAAGTCAACAGCGCCTCTTGCCGTATGGCGCTGTAGAGCAGCCAGTCCACCGAAGGCACCAACCCAGCCACGGCAGACAGACGCTGCAAGGCCAGGACCGCCCTGTCATTCAAAACCTGCCAGCAGGCTGGGAGCAGTACGGGGTTGGCGGGCGGAAGCGCATCCGGCACAAAGGCACGCACCGGTTCCCCCAGCGTTGTGGAAACGACATAGCTTCCAGTGATCCGCGCCATGTGCAGGCCAACTTGAATTGAAATGGTAGTTATTAAAGCACTCTTTAACTGACATGCCGCCTGTTCAAGAACTCTTGAACATGACGACGCCGGCAGGCCAGGGAACACCCCACAACACCCGGCCCACCCCGTCGGCTTACCATCCAGGCGAAGACAAACTGGGTGCGCCTCCGGCGCGCAACCGCCCTACAGGAGACTCCCATGCAACTCATCGAATCCATCCTGGCCGACGCGGCCGCCATCACCACCATCCGCCGTGACATCCACGCCCACCCGGAGCTGTGCTTCGAGGAAGTGCGCACGGCTGACGTGATTGCCAAGGCGCTGACGGAGTGGGGCATCCCCATCCACCGCGGCCTGGGCAAGACCGGCGTGGTGGGCATCGTGAAAAACGGTACGTCCAACCGCGCCGTGGGCCTGCGCGCCGACATCGACGCGCTGCCCATGACCGAGCACAACCAGTTTGCCCATGCCAGCACCCACCCCGGCAAGATGCACGCTTGCGGCCATGATGGCCACACGGCCATGCTGCTGGCGGCAGCGCGCCACCTGGCGCGGCACCGCAACTTCGACGGCACGGTTTATCTCATCTTCCAGCCGGCTGAGGAAGGCGGCGGCGGGGCGCGCGAGATGATCAAGGACGGCATCTTCGAGCAGTTCCCGATGGAGGCCGTGTTCGGCGCGCACAACTGGCCCGGCATGGCGGTGGGGCAGTTCGCGCTCAAGAGCGGCGGCATGCTGGCCTCGAGCAACGAGTTCCGCATCGTCATCCGCGGCAAGGGCTCGCACGCCGCCCTGCCCCACAACGGCATCGACCCGGTGCCCGTGGCCTGCCAGATGGTGCAAGCCTTCCAGACCATCATCACGCGCAACCGCCGGCCGGTGGACCCGGGCGTGATCTCGGTGACCATGATCCACGCCGGCGAGGCCACCAATGTGGTGCCGGACTCCTGCGAGCTGCAAGGCACGGTGCGCACCTTCACCTTCGAACTGCTGGACCTGATCGAGCAGCGCATGAAAGAGGTGGCCGAGCACACCTGCGCTGCGTTTGGCGCCACCTGCGAGTTCAGCTTCACGCGCAACTACCCGCCCACCATCAACCACGTGAAAGAGACCGAGTTCACGCGCCGCGTGCTGGGCACGGTGGTGGGGGCACAGAACGTGATGGAATTCGAGCCCACCATGGGCGCGGAGGACTTCAGCTTCTTCCTGCAGGCCAAGCCGGGCTGCTACTTCATGATCGGCAACGGCGACGGCGCCCACCGCGAGGGCGGCCACGGCCTGGGGCCGTGCATGCTGCACAACCCCAGCTACGACTTCAACGACGAGCTCATCCCGCTGGGGGCCACGGCCTGGGTGCGCATGGCCGAGGAGTGGCTGGCGCAGCCGCAGGGCTGACAGGTCGGAAAGCCGCCATGACCCCCGCCACCGCCGCCGACCACTTCTCGCAGACGTACGCCCAGGCGCGCCAGCGCTTCCTGGACGCGGCGGCAGCCGCGGGCCTGGAGGTCGCTTCTCATGCGCACCCGCTCAAGGGTCACGAAGGCGAGGACCTGGCACTCGACGTGGCGCGCGACGGCCCGGCCGATGCCGAGGCGGTGCTCATCATTTCCAGCGCCTGCCATGGGGTGGAGGGCTATTGCGGCTCGGGCGTGCAGGTGGCGCTGCTGCACGACGCTGACTGGCGGACGCAGGTGCGTGCCAGCGGCGTGGCCGTGCTCTACCTGCACGGGCTGAACCCGCACGGCTTTTCCTGGTGGCGACGCACCACGCACGAAAACGTGGACCTGAACCGCAATTTCGTGGACTTCTCGAAGCCGCTGCCCGCCACGCCGGCGTATGACGAGCTGGCGCGTGCCATCGTGCCTGACGAGTGGCCCGCGCCTGCAGCGGCCCAGCAGCAGCTGGCCGCCTACGCCGTGCAGCACGGCGAGCGCGGTCTGCGCGGGGCCATCGGCAACGGCCAGCACAGCCACCCCAACGGCCTGTTCTTCGCCGGTACAGCGCCCACCTGGAGCCGCCTGCGCCTGCGCGAGGTGCTGCGTGAGCACGCCCGCGCCTGCAAACGCCTAGCCTGGATCGACGTGCACACGGGCCTGGGCCCCAGCGGCCATGGTGAGCCCATCTACACGGGTCGCCCGTCGAAGACCGCGGTCGAACGCGCTCGCCACTGGTGGGGGCCTGAGGTGACTTCGACCCTGGACGGTTCATCGGTCTCCACCGACGTGCAAGGCACAGTCCCACAGGCCGCCCACGACGAGTGCCCCCAAGCCGAGTTCACGGGCATGGCGCTCGAGTACGGCACGCTGCCGCCAGACCAGGTGATCGACGCGTTGCGCGCCGACCAGTGGATGCAGAACCACCCGGACCGGGTGGACGCCGAAACGCGCCAGCGCATTCGCCAGCGCGTGCGCGACGTGTTCTACGTCGACACCGACGAGTGGAAAACAGCCGTGGTCGCGCAGGGCCAGCTGCGGGCCAGTCAAGCCCTGGCGGGGTTGAGCTCCCCGCCGTAGGGGGCTGGGCTCAGCCCCAGACTTCCTGCGCCGTCTCCACCACCAGCTGCAGCTTGCGGCGCTGGTCTTCCACGGCGATGTTGTT
>CAISJH010000340.1 GCA_903885585.1 uncultured beta proteobacterium | reverse complement strand
TGGATGGCAGGGCCGATGATCCGCAACTCTTCGTCACCGAACAAGCCACCTTCGCCCGCGTGCGGATTCAGGCCCGCCACTGCGATACGCGGGGCCGGTTGCCCCCAGAGCGCGCTGGACCGGTGAGCGATGCGCAGGGTTTCCAGCACAGCGTCGAATGTCACGGCCTCAATCGCCTTGCGCAGCGCCAGATGGATGGTGACCAGTACCACACGAAGCTCATCGTTAGCCAGCATCATCCGCACTGGCGGCAAGCCTCCCGGCCCCGCCGCCAGCGCCTGCAGCATCTCCGTGTGGCCGGGGTAGCCGATGCCGGCAGCGGACAGCGCCTCCTTGTGGATCGGGGCTGTGACGATGGCTGCGCAAGCCCCTTGTGCCACCCAGGCCACTGCCGATTCGATGCACAGCGCCGCTGCGGCCCCACAGCCCGCGTCCACCCGACCCATGGGCAGCTCAGCCAAGCCCAAGGGCAGCCCGGAAGGCTCAAGGACGCACAGACAACCCTCGGGCGCATGGGAGAGGTCTGAAGGGTGCTCGATACGGGCCACGATGGGCTGCACACCACCCACCTGGGCCGCAGCGCGCCGCATCACCCGCACATCGCCCAGAACCACGACACGCTCCAGGGCGCCGGCCTGCCAGGCCTTGACGATGCACTCCGGGCCGATGCCGGCCGCGTCACCCATCGTCAGGACCAGAGGCGCCGTCGTCCGTCGCGAAGGTGGGGCGGCTTGCGGGCGGCTCATGGGGGACGCGGCCGTCATGCCGGGTTGGGCACGTCGATGAAGACATGCTCGAGACCGAACCGCGCTGCCACCTCGGCAGCCACAGCCGGCGCACCGAAGCGCTCGGTGGCGTGGTGACCACAGGCGAGGAAGGCCACCCCGGTCTCGCGCGCCAGGTGCGCCTGGGGCTCCGAGATCTCGCCAGTAAGGAAAACATCGGCCCCTGCGGCGATGGCAGCCTCGAAGTAACTCTGTGCGCCCCCCGTGCACCAGGCCAGGCGCCGCAACGGGCGGCCGTCACCCGCTTCGCACACCGCTTCACGACCGAGGACGGCAAGCACGCGGGCCTGGAGCTGCGCCAGCTCCATCGGCCCTTCAGCTTGGCCGATGAAGCCGAGGTCCTGCTCACCAAACCGCTCCAGCGCCCGCCAACCCAAACGCAAGCCCAACTGCGCGTTGTTGCCCAACACGGGGTGGGCATCCAGCGGCAGGTGGTAGGCCAGCAGGTTGATATCGGCGCGGATCAGGCGGGCCACGCGGTCGCGCAACCAGCCCGTCAGACGCCCGTCCTGGCCGCGCCAGAACAGGCCGTGATGGACCAGCAAGGTATCGGCACCTGCGTCGATGGCGGCCTCGATGAAGGCGAGGCTGGCAGTGACGCCCGAGGCAATTCTGCGGACTTGATCAGAGCCCTGAACCTGCAGACCGTTCGGCCCATAATCCTTGAAGCGATCCACCGACAGCAGCTCGCGCAAGAACGACTCGATCTCCAAACGGTGGGCCATACGGTCTTTCGGGTCCTTCAGGTCTTTCAGTTCTTTCGGGCGATGCGCAGAACCTGGCTGATTTTCTCCCAAGCGGTCACTGTGGCCGTGGCAGTGTTGTTCGTGCTGGGCACACTCAAACCGGAGTGGTTGCGCAGCGGCTCGCTGCTACCGGCGCAGGTCTCCGTGGTGCAGGCGCCAGCGGCAGCGGCCTCCAGCCCCGGCGGATTCAGTGCAGCCGCCCGCGCGGCGCTGCCTGCCGTGGTGAGCATCTCGGCGCAGAAGGCGCCTGTGCGCAACCCGCATGCCAACGATCCGGCGTTTCGCTTCTTTTTCGGCGACCGTGACGACCAGACACCCAGCGCCGGACTGGGGTCGGGCGTGATCGTCTCTGCCGAGGGCTACCTGCTGACCAATCACCACGTCATCGAGGGCGCCACCGACATCGACGTGCGGCTTGCCGACGGCCGCGAGACCCGCGCCCGGTTGGTGGGGACAGACCCGGAGACCGACATCGCCGTGCTCAAGATTGACCTGGCGCCGTTGCCCGTGCTGGCCCTCGCAGACGTGAGCCGGCTGTCGGTGGGCGACTCCGTGCTGGCCATCGGCAACCCCTTCAACGTGGGGCAGACGGTCACCTCGGGCATCGTCAGCGCGCTGGGCCGCAACCGGCTGGGCTTGTCCACCTTCGAGAACTTCATCCAGACAGACGCGGCCATCAACCCGGGTAACTCCGGCGGCGCGCTGGTGGACGCTCGCGGCGCCTTGGTGGGCATCAACACCGCCATCTACTCGCAAGGCGGCGGCAGCCTGGGCATCGGCTTTGCAGTGCCAGTGGACCTCGCGCGTCAGGTCATGGACGATCTGGTGCGCGACGGTCAGGTCATCCGCGGCTGGATTGGCGTGGAGCCCCGCGACCTGTCGGCCGACCTGGCCTCGTCGCTGGGCCTGGACAAGGTGACCGGCGTGCTGATCACGGGCGTGCTGCAAGGCGGCCCTGCGGCCCAGGCGGGCGTGCGACCAGGCGACGTGGTGACCGCTGTGGGCGACCGCCCCGTGGTGACCACGGCCGATCTGCTGAAGGCCGTGGCAGCCTTGAAGCCGCAATCGTCCACCACGCTGACGGTGGTACGCAACCGGCAGCAGTTGGGCATCGCGGTCAAGGTCGGGCAACGACCGCCGGCAGCCAGCATGTCGGCGCCACGCTGAAAGCTGGTGCCGAGGGCTTCGGCGGGTAGTACAGATCCCGCGCAGTACCGGCGGGCGGGCGGCTTCAAGCTGTCTTGGTGTCGTCGTCAGCGCTGTCGGGCGCTTTGGTGTGCTTGATGAACACCTGCGCCGCAATGATGCCGATCTCGTAGAGGATGCACATGGGGATGGCCAGTGCCAGCTGCGAGATGACATCGGGCGGCGTCACCACAGCGGCCACGATGAAGGCCCCCACGATGAAATAGCCGCGGAACTTGCGCAGCTGCTCGATGCTGACCACCCCGATGCGTGCCAGCACGATCACGGCCACCGGCACCTCGAAGGCGATGCCGAAGACGAAGAACAGCGTGAGCACGAAGCCAAAGTACTGCTCGATGTCAGGCGCTGCCGTGATGGCGGTGGGGGCGAAGGCCTGGATGAACTTGGACATTCCCGGGATGACCAGGAAGTAGCAAAACGCGACGCCCAGGATGAACAGCAGGGTGCTGGAGATGACCAGCGGGAGCACCATCTTCTTCTCGTGCGAGTACAGGCCGGGCGCCACGAAGGCCCAGACCTGGTAGAGCACCACCGGCAGCGCAATCAGGAAGGCGGCCATCAGCGTGATCTTCAGCGGCACCAAGATGGGCGAGATCACATTGGTAGCGATCAGCTTGGTGCCCTCGGGCAGGTGAGCCACCATGGGCTCGGCCAACAAGTCATATAGGCCCGCGGGGCCCGGCCAGACCGCCAGCGCAATGAAGGCTACCACCACGGCGATCAGCGCTCGCACCAGCCTGTCGCGCAGCTCCACGAGGTGAGAAACGAAGGGCGCCTCGGTGCCGGCGAGCTCGTCTGGCTTGGTTTGGGGGTCGCTCATCGGGGCGTCTTCAGGCCAGGCGGGCGAAAGCGGGCCACGCGGGCAGCGCCAGATTGCGCCTTGGTACGGATGCCCTGACGCTGCTTGTACCACTGGGGAGTGGCCCCCCGCTTGAGCCGCCACTTCTTGCGAGGGTGACGGTACTCAGGTGGGGGCGGAGCCAGCGGTTCGTAGCTGGGTGTGGGTGAGGCATCGGTGCCGTCCAGTGAAGACCCGATGGAGGCCCAATCCTTGTCGAAAGAGGCCGAGGCGTCGTTCACCTGCTGCTGCACGCTGCTCTCCACGTCACGAGCCGCGTCCTCGAACTGCGTCTTCATCTTCTTGAGCTCGTCGAGCTCGATGGAGCGGTTGACCTCGGACTTGACGTCGGCCACGTAGCGCTGCGCCTTGCCCACGAGGTGCCCGATGGTTCGCGCCACCTTGGGCAGCTTCTCGGGCCCGATGACGATCAGGGCCACAGCACCGATCAGCGCGAGCTTGTCGAAACCGAATTCGATCATGTCAAGCGGTGCGGCAGGAACCGGCTTGGGGACGTCGGCAGCCGCGGGGGGTGCAGCGCACGAAAGCGCCGCTCAGCCCCAGACTGTCTGCAAAAAGTTGCGTCCGACAGACTCAACCCTTGGTCTTGGCTTCGACGTCGACGGTCTGCGCATCCACCGTCTTGGCCGTGGTCACCTGCTGGGCGGGCGCCGCCGGCGCATCAGCCGCTTCCTGGCCGCCCTTGACACCATCCTTGAAGCCCTTGACAGCGCCACCCAGGTCAGCGCCGATGTTCTTGAGCTTCTTGGTGCCAAAGATCAGCACCACCACCAGCAGCACGATGAGCCAATGCCAGATGCTGAAAGATCCCATGTCTGTTCTCCTGAAAGGAACCGAAGATTCTAGGGGAGCGATTTGTCCGCTGTGTGACAGGGGCACTGAGGCTGGACAGTCCGGGGGCAATCAGCCCTTGGTCCAGGGTCGGGGGCCTCCCATGACGTGCATGTGCAGGTGGTAGACCTCCTGCATGCCATCCGGGCCGGTATTGATCAGCGTGCGAAAGCCGTTGGTCACGCCCAATTGCTTCATCAGGCGCGGCGCCAAGCCCAGCATGTGCCCGAGCAGGGCGTCATGCTCGGGGCCCACATCAGCCAGGGTCGCGATGTGCTGCTTGGGAATGATGAGCACATGCACGGGGGCCCAGGGGTGGATGTCGTGGAAGGCGAGCACCTGCTCGTCCTCGTGGACCTTGCGCGACGGGATCTGCCCGGCGACGATCTTGCAGAAGATGCAGTTGGGGTCCGCGCTCATGACTCCTCCGACTCTCGCTGACGCACCTTGCGCAGCGCAAATTCCTCCAGGCCCGACATCCCTTCACGCCGGCGCAACTCGGCTAGCACGTCGGCGGGCTTCAGGCCATGGGCGGCCAGCACCACCAGGGTGTGGAACCACAGGTCGGCTACCTCGCCGGTGAGCTTGGTCGCGTCACCGTCCTTGCCGGCCATGACCACCTCAGTGGCCTCCTCGCCCACCTTCTTGAGCATGGCGTCCTGCCCTTTGGCGAACAGGCGCGCCACATAGCTCTTGTCGGGGTCGCCGCCGCGGCGCGATTCGATCACGGCGGCCAGACGTTCCAGGGTGTCATCCGAAGTCAAGTTGCGCTCACTGGGGTTCACTTGTAGATGGTGGCCGGATCCTTGAGCACGGGCTCCACGGTGATCCAGGCTCCGCCCTCATGCCGAAGGAAGAAACAGCTGTGCCGCCCCGTATGGCAAGCGATACCGGGTTCGTGACCGCGTTGCGTGACCTTGAGCAGCACCACGTCCTGGTCGCAGTCCAGGCGCATTTCGTGCACCTGTTGCACATGGCCGGACTCCTCGCCCTTGTGCCACAGGCGCTTGCGGGAGCGGCTGTAGTACACCGCCTCGCCCCGGGCTGCGGTGGCAGCCAGCGCCTCGCGGTTCATCCAGGCGAACATCAGCACGTCGCCGCTGTCTGCCTCTTGCGCGATCACCGGCACCAGTCCGTCAGCGTCCCAGCGCACGGTGTCCAGCCAGTTGGTGGGCCCGGCGGTGGAAGGCGAACAGGCAGCGATTGCGGTGGTTTCGCTCATGGGGCGCCGAGTCTAATGTGTGGCACCTTCAAAGCCCTGTTCGGCAGCCAGCCACGCCAGCACGGGCACCGTGCCCGGCAGCACGGGCGCAGACTGCACGGGCAGCGTCTCCCAGGCCATCTGCTGACCTTCGCGCATCTCGAAGGCGCCCGACCACCGATGTACACGGCAGAAGTGCAGCCGCACCAGCGCGTGGGGGTAGTCGAACATCTCCACCTTCCAGGGCTCGGCCGAGGCGATGGTCACGCCGATCTCCTCCTGCAACTCGCGCCGCAAGGCCTGCTCGATGGATTCGCCCGGCTCGACCTTGCCCCCCGGAAACTCCCAGTAGCCGGCGTAGGCCTTGCCCACGGGCCGACTGGTCAACAGGAAACGGCCCTCGGGGTCGATCAGCACGCCCACCGCCACGTCCACGGGCGGGCGCGCGGCGCTGGAGCCGCCATCCACCACCGTGACCTCGTCAGCCATGTTCGCGAGCAGCCCAGTCGCGGGCGAACTGTTGGGCCACACGGCCCGAGCGTGAGCCGCGCTCTAGCGCCCAGATCAGGGCCTCGGGGCGGGCGGCAGCGATCGCTTCTTCCGACTGCCCGAATGCCCGCAACCACTGCCCCACGATGGCCAGGTACTCGGCCTGGCTGAAAGGGTAGAAGCTGATCCACAGACCGAAGCGTTCAGACAGAGAGATCTTCTCTTCCACTCCTTCACCAGGATGCACTTCACCGTCCTCGGTGTGCTGGTAGGAAAGGTTCTCCTTCATGTACTCGGGCAGCAGGTGGCGGCGGTTGCTGGTGGCGTAGATCAGCACGTTGTCGCTGGACTGCGAGACCGAGCCGTCCAGAATGGACTTCAGCGCCTTGTAGCCGGGTTCGCCCTCGTCAAAGCTCAGGTCGTCGCAGTAGACGATGAACTTCTCCGGCCGACTCGCCACCAGATCGACCAGATCGGGCAGGTCCACCAGATCGGCCTTGTCCACCTCGATGAGGCGCAGACCCTGGGCGCTGAACTCGTTCAGGCAGGCCTTGATCAGCGAACTCTTGCCCGTGCCCCGCGCGCCCGTGAGCAACGCGTTGTTGGCACCGCGGCCGGCCACGAACTGGGCCGTGTTGCGAAGCAGCCGCTCCT
>CAISJH010000339.1 GCA_903885585.1 uncultured beta proteobacterium | reverse complement strand
GGCGCTGGGGTTGACGGTGCCGTTGCCCAGAGTCAGGGTCAGGGTCTGACCGACGTTGGCGGTGACGGTGAAGACGGCGTAGTGGGTGCCGTTGCCTTCGTTGACGGTGATGTCGTTGACCGTCAGGGCGCGGTCGTCGTTTGCAGCCGTCCCTCCTAAATCACGCCCATCATCAACAATCGTGCCCACACCTGTTGCTGTGGTGATGGTGGCGCCGCTGGGCGAAGACAGCGTTACGTTGAAGGTCTCGGCACCTTCGTAGACTGCGTCGTTCGTGATGGGAACCAAAATCGTTTGCGTCGTTTCGCCTGCCGCGAAAGTTACCGTTCCTGTCGTTGCGGTGAAGTCGGTTCCCGACGTGGCGGAACCGGCAGAGGTGGTGTAGGACGCGGACACATTGGTGGTCGTATCGCCACCACGGGTGACGGTGAACGCGGCGTTGCCAACAGCCTCGCTGACCGTGATGCTGTTGATTGACAAGGTCGAAGCAACGCCGACCGTCACGGTGAAGGTCGCGGTGTTCCCGTCCAACGCGGAGCCGTCAGTGGGCTTCAACGAGAAGACTCGGTTCGATCCTGTGGTGGGGCTGGATGCAGAGTTTTCGTACCGCAGGGCGTCGACCAACTCTTCAGCTTGAGACTGGGTCAACTCGGCACCGCTGCTGCCAGTAAAGACGATGGTGGTGGTGACGCCCGTGGTCGATGCTGTCCAAGCCACGCTTGTGTTGCTCGCCAGCGTGATCGAGCCGCTGACGGGCAGTGTGCTGCCCAGGCTCGCAATGACGCCACCTGCTGTGGCGCCGTTGATCAGCAAGCGTTCATTCACACCATCTGGGAAGTTGGACGTCGACCAGGACAGGGCGAGCTTGTCATAAGTGGTGTTGTCGATGTCTGAGAGATTAGTTCCCGCGGAGGCGAACGCCACCGCAGATCCGCCAGCAGTGAATGTCACGCTGCCGTTGTTCGTGGTGGTATCGGTGGGGTTGAGATCGACGGCAGGGAGATCGTTCTGCCCGTTGATGGTGACCGTGATCAATCGAATTGCTGTGTCGAGGCTCGCGCCACTTGAGACGGCAGATGACGAACTCCCGTCCTTGACGGCAAGCCTGTAAATCGCTACGACTGATTCGCCCGATCCGAGGGATTGAAGTTGATCGTTGTCATATGCAAACGACCAATTGATGGCTCCGTCATGGGCTGCTGACCCAACCCCGGCCCCGCTGATCTTGAGAGCGCTCGGCAGCCCGCTCAATCTGACACTTGGATCGGTGGTCGTTGCAGCCGGGCCGGTCGGTAGGAGGGCTTCAGCTGCTGTTTTGATTCCGGCAGAGACGTAAACCTGCTGAGTAGTTGTGCTGCCGCTTGAATAGATGCCAGTCTCGGATGCCTTCGTTACCAAGAAGTTGAGCGTTGTCTTGTCTGCCGAGTTGTAGTTGGCTACGAAAGCCTTGATGTTTCCACCTGATCGAGCCATCAACTCATAACCAAGGGCAATGAACTCCGCGTTGGTCAACGCTCTGCCAGCCTGCGCTTCATACGTCGCTTTGGATAGCTGATTGCTCAACGTTCCAGGCCAGAACCCACCGCCGTTCCCACTGATTGCTGCCGAATCGAACATGTAGGTAACTTGCAGCGTTGCCGTCGCAGTTGACGTGTCTGCCACATCTAGGTCATCAAACGTGACTGATCCACTGTCCGTGACAAAGGAGCCGGTTTCGGTGGTGCCAGTGTTTGGGTTGTCCACGACCGTGGCGGTGTCTTCCGTGACTGTCCCCGTAACGTCAATGACTGTGATCACTGGTGTGTCGTTGACGGCGTTGACGGTGATGGCCACCGTGTCGCTGTCGGACAGCGGGGTGCCGGCGCTGTCGGTGGACAGCACGGTCAGGGTGTCGCTGCCGTTGAAGTTGAGGTTGCCCTGATAAGTGAGAGTGGCCAGAGCGGCGTTGATCTGGGTCTGGGTGCCGCTGAGGGTCAGGGTGGAGGAGCCATTGGCGCCTGCGCTGATGGTCGCGCCACTGGAGCCCAGAGTGACGTTCAGCGTGCCCTGGGTGACGGTCAGGCGAGTGGTGGCGAGGTTGCTGTCGACGTCGCTGACGCTGATGAGGGCTGCGCCGGTGAAGGCCAGTGCCGCATCTTCATTGACGGTTTGAGCACCAGGGACGGTGTTGACGGGCGCGTCATTCTGTCCATTGATCGTGACCGTCAGCGTGGTGAAACTCGTGTCTCCGTCGCTATCCCGGACTGTGTAGGTGAACCGTTCAGTGAGTGTCTGTCCTGTCCCCAAGGCCTGAACGGCAGACTTTGTGTTGTCCAAGGTGTAGGTGTATCCACCAGTCGTACCGATCGTGACCGTTCCATAGTCACCCACCACGCCGCTGCCGCCGACTGTCGAGCTGCTGGTCAGCGCCACCCCCGTGGCCCCTTTCGCAACCCCTACGACCTGCAGTGTTGTGTCTGCACCTGTGGTGTCAGCTCCAGGAGCCGTGGTGAGCACGTTGCCGGTCACCGTGTTCGGGCTTGCATCTTCAGCAATGCTGGCCGTGTCGGCCACGGCCGTGGGGCTCGTATCCGTGATCAGCACATCGATGCTCTCGGCCGTCACCGTGGTGCCTGCCGAATCGGTCACCTTCAGCGGGATGCTGTCGACAACGCTGGTGTCGCCAGCGCTGTGGTCCTTTGAAGTGCCAGCTTGCTGGTAGGAGTAGGTCACTACTCCGGCGTTGTAGCCGGTGAGGGTGATGGTGCCCTGCGTGGTGGTGATGGCCGGGATGGCCGTCGTGCTGATGTTGGAAAGCTGCTCCGCCGTGACGCTGGTGGCGTTGACCAGAATGCTCGCCAGCCCTGCGGGCGCGGAGATGGTGAAGGTGCCGGTGACCGGGCTGTTCGCGTTTTCGGCGATGGTGTTGTCGCCCAGCGTGGCACCGTTGGAGTCCGTTACCGTGGCCGAAGGATCGGCCAGGCCGTTGATGGTGATGGTCACGGTCGCGGTGGCGGTCAAGCCGCCGCCGTCGCGGATCATGTACGTGAACGTGTCGGTAGCCGACTGTCCGGCGCCCAGGTAGGTGAAGCTGCTTCCGGGGTTGTAGGTGTAGTTCCCGTCGGGTCTGACCTGTAGAACGGCACCCGAAGGCAGGGTCACGGTGGTGACCGTGGTGTCGCTGGCCTGGCTGATGCCCGCTCCGTTGATCGCCGTCACCCTCAGGCTGGCGGCCGCAGTTTGCGCATCGGAGTCCGTGCCGCTGCCTTCGTTGGTGGTGATCAGGTTTGTGCCGGTCGCGCTCTGGTTTTCGTTGATCGTGCGGGCGTTGGCTGTGGCTGTTGGCGCGGTGTTTGCGGGCACTGGGACGCTGATGGTGTCACCGCTGGTGTCGGTGGCGTCGTCTGGGTCGGTGTAGGACGCGGTCAGAACGCTGCCCTGGGGCAGGTTCGTGAAGCCCGTGCCCGTCAAGGCCGCTTCGAAGATGCCGGTGTTGGCACCGGTCTGAGTGAGCGTGAAGGTGCTGCCGTTGACGGTGGCGGTGATCGTCTTGCCGGCTGTGCCACTGGCCTCGTCCAGATCGGTCACTCGCAGGAAGGCGTTCGCACCTTGCGCGTAAGTCGCGCCCGCGTCGGTGCCACCCAGCGCGGTGATGAATTGTGTGATGGACGGCGTGCCCAAGTCTTTCGCGGTGACCGTGAAGGTCCCCGTGGCGACATCCGTGATGGTGCCCTCGAAGCCTTCTGCGGCGGTGGCCGTCACGGTGTAGAGGCCTGTGTTGTTCACGGTCTGCCAGGCGTACTCGAAGACCTTGTAGGTGTCACCGTTGGCCGGGGTGCCCACAACCGTGGCGGAGACGGGCGTGGGAGTGCCGATGTCGCCCGTGGTACCGGGCCCGTCGATGGACAGCTTCAGGCTGGTGATGTCGTAGGCGCCGAAGGGGTCCTTCACCTTGACGCGGATGTAGACCGTACCGCCCGCATCGATGGTGCTGGCCGCGATCTGGCTGCCTCCACCGGCTGAGGACGGTTGGTCGAAGAAGCCGATCTCCTGGACGCCGGCCACCGTGCCGTTGCCTTCCCCGGCATCGAGGGTGTCACCATCGTTGTTGTTGTCCACGCCGTCGACGTCGACGATGTCGATGACATTGGCCACCGGCAGGTCGATGCGCGAGGGCTTGCTGCTGCTGTCGTAGTCGATGACGAAGGTGGAGCTGGCCACCGTGTTGGTGATGACCAGCTTGACCGCGGCACCCTTGGGAATGCTGAGGTCACTGGCCCCAACTTCGCCGGACCAGCTGAGCGTGCCTACACCCGTGGATGTCTCGTTGTAGGTGGCCGAGCCGAGCGAGGCGATGGTGACGGCACTGCCGCCGCCCGAGGGGGTGTAGGTCAGCGCGGCCGTGATGCCGGCATAGGTGCCCGACGTGAGGCCGGTCTCGGCGCTGATGTGCGTGGTGACACTGACCACCCCGCTGGCTGGCAGCGTGATGGCTGTGGCCATCGGTATCGCTTGGGTGAATGCCTGGGGGGCACTTGCCGTGGTCGCAGTGGTTGTGATCGAGATGTTGTCGAAGTAAATGTCGTCGCTTCCCCTGCTGGATGCAAAGGTGAATCGTATGAAGCGTGTGCCTATGGGCAGCGAACTCGTGGTGACGGTTACGGTTCCGTTCTGTGTGCTTCCCACGAATGAGTTGTTCGGAAATGCCGTGAAGGTGGCCTCGTTCTGGCCTGAAGACTGTGCGCCCTTGATGGTTGCGGCAAGGCTCCAATCTGTCCCATTGGAGGAGTATTCGATGCGTGCACCGGTGTCTGCGCTGTCCAGGCCCCGAATCTGATAGTCGAACGACAGAGTGCCTGCGGAACTGAGCGCAGCGAACTCCCGTTGTACGGATCGAGTAGCGGACGAATTGCCGCCGTTCATCAAGATCGCGAAGTTTCCAATCGTGCTGACGTCTGCGGCGACCAGCACGCTGCCTGCCGAGGTTGATGTCGTGCCATCCGATTCGATCCAGTTGCCCGCCCAGTTGGTGCCGCCCGAATAGGATTGCGCAGCAAAGCCGTCCGTACGAGAAGTGCTTGCCGTGGAGCCAGGTGTGGTCGCGGAGGTCTGAGCCGTGGACGCATCAGAAGTCCCGACTGGATCGATTCGATCCAAGTCACCCGTCCCCGACAAGTACAAAGTCTTCGTCTTCACCACCGTCGCCGTGTCCCGGTTGGCGTTGCCGGTGGTGAAGGGGGAGGTGATGCCCGGCAGGCTGGGGTTGTCGGATGTGCCGCCAGTCACCGGGTCGGTGTATTCCACCTTGAGGGCATCGGCCAGCACCATGCGCAGGGTGCCGCTGTTGTTGCCTGAAGCGGAGCTGGACGTGGAGGTGGGCAGCGTCCCACGGAAGATGCCGGTGTTGTTGCCGGTCTCAGTCAGCGTCACCGCCTCGGTTTCGCCAGTCGTGGAGTTGGTGATGGTCACGGTGACCGTTTGCACCGAGCTCGAACTGGTGTTCTGGTCGCTGTCGGTGACCTGAAGCCCCAGCGTCGAACCCTCGGTGAAGTTCACCGAGGTGCTGGTGAAGCTGCTGTCCCGGAACTCGACCATGCCGTCAGTCGCCGGGGGCGGTGGCGCCGAGGCGATGACCGCTGTCTTGAGGTTGGTGTTTGCGCCGGTCTGGTAAGTCGAGGCCGTGACGCCCCAGTTGGTGGGGTTGTCGATGCCGGTCGCGTCGGTCGGGCCGCTGCCGCCGGATTTGGGGTCGGTGTATTCGACTTTCAGGCTGTCGCCAGTCGTCACCAGCAGGGTTCCGTTGTTGTTACCGCTCCCGGCCGACGCAGAGGTGACCACGCTGCCGCGGAAGATGCCGGTGTTGGCTCCCGTCTCGGTGAGCGTCCTCGTCTCAACCTCTCCCGTGCTCGTGTTGGTGACCACCACCGTGATCGACTCGACAGCCGCTGTATTGGTGTTCTGATCCGCATCGGTCACCTGCAGACCGATGGTGCTGCCGGGCGTATAGCTGGTAGCGTTGGCCGTGTAGGCCGAATCCATCAGGAACACTTCACCATCGGTGCTGTTCACCGTGATCTTGGTGTCGTTATCCTTGTCCTTGCTGGCCCCCGTGCCGGACATGTTCACGCTGTTGGTAATGATGTAGTCGCTGTCGGACAGTGCTTTGTTGATGGTGCTGCGAATCAGCACGCGGTATGAGACCTCCACCACCCCGCCCCGCTTGAGGCCGTCTATCACGCTGGTCGTGCTGGGGTTGAGGTCGTTGATCTGATAGCCGCTGCCTGATAGCGGGAAACTGCTGCCCGCCAGGCTGCCACTAGTCAACGTGACGGTGCTCGTCACGTTGCCATTGGCGTCATAGAAGGTCTGGGTGTTGCCGACGATGGTCCAGGCCTTCGTGCCGTTGGGGTCATAGACCGTCAGAGTGGTGCTGTTCGCGACGTAGGTGGCACTGTCAGCCGGCGAAATAACGTCCTTCAGTACGATGTTGAAGAGGTCGATCACGGCTCGATTGGTGAGCCGGACCGTGTAGGTCACCTGTTCGGCCAGTTCGATGAGGCCGTCGCCATCGCTGGCCCCGCCCACAGCACCGGTTCCGGTGATCGGGGTTTCGACGGCGGTCTTGGTCAGCACATAGTCTGGGAAGGGCGTCACCGTGGTGCCCATGTCGAGGTAGGGCGCACCCGCCCCGGCGATCGACGGGTCCTCGCCCCAGGCGGCGGTGATGAGCGTGCCGTCGGTGGTGTAGACGGTCAGGCCGGTCTGGTTCTTGTCGGAGTCATCGAACAGGCGGTAGGACTGCAGCTTGGAGACGCTGTACTCGTAGGTGCCCGTCTGGCCCGCAGTGGTGCCGGCCACGGCCGTTCCTGTCACGGCGGTGCCGGCGCCTGTGACGAAGCGGAAGGTGGACGGCTTGACGTTGTCTACCCGGACCTTGGTGTTCTCGGTGGTGGTCAACCAGACAGGGCTGCCATTGAGGTCGGTGCTGACCAGAGACCGCGTGACGTTATCGGCCCCAGGGCCCCAGGCGACGACGAACTTGTCGGTGAGGTAGGACTCCGGTACGAGCGAGTAGCTCCAGTCGTGGGTCTGGTTGGCGGTTGCATCGGCATCAATCACACCCACTGCGAAGAACTTCGCTGCAGCGCTGCCACCGGTGCCTACGGTGTAGAACCTCGCTGCAGAGGCGGGCATCAGGAAGTAGGCGGTCTTGGTGGTCGCGTTCCACGCCCAGGTGGTGCCGCTGGAGGTGTTGGTATTGCCACCCGTGATCACGCCAGATCCGCTCGCGGTTTCATAGCGGATATCGGCTCCAGTTGGGTTGTAGAGCACCACATAGGCCGGGTCTGCCGTCAGCGTGGTGCCCACGGGCGCGTAGTAGCTGCTGGACCACTGCTCGTCGGGCGTCAGCGCAAACCAGCGGTTCTCGTAGGTTGAGCCCACATCGCCGGCGATCAGGTAGACCCCCACGCCCTTGTCGGAAGTGATCTTGCCGCCGGCGTTCAGGCCTCCGCTGACCAGATAGCTCTGGCCTTCGTTGAGGGTGACGGTCAGGTCGGTGGTGCCGTTTCCGTCACGGTCGATCGTGACGGTGGTGCCGTTCTGCGTGGCGATGATGTGCGCCGAGGTGTATTCAAAGAGTTTGTTGGTGCCCGTGGCCACCGTCTCCACGTTCTGGCCAACGGGCAGGGTGTAGACCTTGCCGGCGTTGCCGGCGTCGATGACGTTCACGGCACCCGCCAGCACGGTGCCCGGGGTGATGGACCAGCCCGCACGCGTGACGGAGACTGCCTTGGTGGAGCCGATCTTGTCCCGGCCGTCGAAGTCAACGGTGCTCGGAGAAGCAGGGTTGACGCCGTTGCTCAGGATGATGCTGTTCCCGCTGACCGAGATACCCGTGCCGGAAACGGCAGCTTCGCCGCCGTCCTGCGAGCCGTTTCCATTGGTGTCGACGAACCACTGGTTGCCGTTGTAGGTCCAGATCTTGGTGCTGGCCTGGACAGGGTTGGTGATGTCGCCTTCGTAGCCGTCTTCCCACTGGTCGTAGACCACCACCGTCTGATTGGCGGTGGCCGTGATGGCGATGACGGTCTGGATGTTGCCCGTGGTGGCCGTGCTGATGGCCTTCAGCGAAGTCTGGATGTCGGGCTCAGCCATCGGCACGTAATGGGTCTGGGCGATGGCGTAGGGGGCGGCGGTTTCCACCTGCACGGCCCGACCTGCCAAGGCCAGCGTGGCCTGGTCGGTGATGCCCTGCGTGATAGCAAGGTTGGCGTCGCCATAGGCCACCAGGCCGGCAAAGGCCTGGCCTTCATCGCCTCGGGTGTCGGCGCCTGCGTTGAGCACCGCGTCAAAGGCGTGGCCCACTTCCTCGATCAGCACCAACTCCAGTGCCTGCGGGCCGGCTTGCTGCGTCAGCCAGTCGGCGTTCAGGTAGATCACCGGTTTGCCGTCAAGGCCGTGGGCCGTGAAGGCGCCCAGCGCCTGCTGAAGTTCGGAGGCCGTACGCAGTTCCACCTTCAGTGACAACTCGCCGCTCTGGATGGCGGCACGCAGCGCGTCTGCACGGTCAAGCCATGCCTGTGAGGGGGAGGTGCCTTCCTCGGCGCCGTTGAACACGGTGAACAGGCGGCTGTTGGCTTCCCCGCTGTCCATGAAGCCACGCAGGGCCTGTTCGGTGTTAGCGATGGCATTGCGCAGCACCTCGGGTGTGTCGGCGCCCTGGCCGCCTTGAACCTGGAACAGCGCAGAAAGCGGCACAGGGCCGACTGAAAGATCCGCAGGGTCCACAGCAAGAGCCTGCTCTTGCGTGCCTTGTCTCAAAGCAGTGGTCTGCGCGGCGGCAGCGGGTGCCAGGGCCGCAGCCGTGGCGCTCTGGGCGGGGCTTGTGGCTGCGGTTTCTGCCCTCGTCGCAAACCTATCGGCCTGCGCATGCCGCACGACATCCCCAGCCGAGCGGTCCACCGCGTTGACCACATCCCCAAACGCCGCGCCATCGAACATGAAGCGCTGCTCCAGCGCCATGGGCCGCGGCAGGGCGGCGGTGAGGCGGCGGCGCGCAGTGGTGGCGGTCTTGACAGCCTGTGCGGGCGGCGCCTGCTGGGCGACGCCCGAGTTGACCCGCAGCCCACTGGCCTGAAGCGATGCTTCCGACCCTTCCGCCCCCGCGCTGCTTTTGCTCTTCTTACCCCGGCCCTTGACGATCTCGGCGGCCGCCACATAGGTGCGGGTGATTTCGTTCCAGACGTTGCGGTAGATGTGGTTCATGGTGTGGTCCTTGCGGTCGGACGGGGTATCTGTGAGGACGTTGATCCGAAGATCAGTCTTGAATTCGGGGAATTGGTGGTTACTGCGGCGCGGCGACAACGCGCCCGCTCATGCCGGCCACCAGCTCGGCAGGGCTGCCATCGATGGTGGCGGCCACCTTGATGGACTGGCTGACCGGGTCCACCTTGGCGCCGATGCGCGTGAAGCGGGCGTTGTAGGTCTTGCGGGTCTCGTCTATGGTGACCTTCAGTGCCTGGCCGGGCTTCAGCCAGCGTAGCCAGCTGGAGGGCACCAGGAACTCGAGTTCCAGGCTGGTGTCGTCCAGGATGTCGAGCATGGCCTGGCCGGGTTGCACGAACTGCTGCTCGCGCACCTTCTGCTCGGCCACGCGGCCGGGGAAGGGCGCCTTGATGGTGCACTTGTCGATGACGGCCTGGTGGGTGGCCAGCTCGGCCTGGGCGCGGGTGACGCTCACGCGGGCAAGATCGAGCTCCAGCTGCCCCACCGAGTTCAGCTCGGCCAAGCGCTGGTTGGCCCGCAGGCTGGCCTGCGCGCCTTCCAGCTCGGCTCGCGCCTTGTCGCGCTGGGCTTCCTGCACCGAGCAGTCAAAACCCACCAGCAGCTGCCCTTCGGTGAAGGCGCCGGCCTCGGCCACGGGCAGGCTCTTGATGCGCGCGCCCACCTCGGCGGCGATGGTGGTGTAGCGGCGCGGCGTGAGCTGCGCGCGGATCTCCTGCCGCGTGGTGGCAGGCAGGGCCATAGCAGGCATGGCCAGCAGGGGGTCTACGGCCGGGCGGGCTGGCGCGCCGCCCGCGGCCGGTGTTTGTGCCCAGGCAACGGTGCAGGCCAGCAGCAAAGCGCCCACACCGGCTAGGCGCCCAGCAGCAGTCTTGTAGCTGGTTGCGTGCTGAAGGAGGGTGCCGGCCTTGGGACGGGCCGGGAATGGCTTCTGATGCATCACCGGGTGCCCCGGCGCGTCACTTGAAGAACTCACCCAGGTTGTTGAGCTGCTTGCCGAGCTGGTCGACGATCTGCTTGACGCTCAGATCTTGCACGCTGCCCACCTGCGGCTCCAGGCCGAGGCTGGCAATGAAGCGGTTCTCCGCGGCCTGCACCTGGGCCAGCGCCTGGTAGCGGCGCAGCTGGCTGAGTGTGGCCGTGGTGGCGTTGCTCACCACCTCCAGCTTGCTCTGGCTTTGTGCGGCCTGCTGGTTTTGCACCAGCTCGGCAATCTTCATGTCCACCGCCCAGATGGAGTCGGCCCGCTCGAATTGCTTGCGCGCGTTGGACAGCGACAGCCGCGCCAGGTGCATCTGCGTGAGCACGCCCAGGTGCATGGCCAGACGGCGCTGGTCGGCCAGCGCCACGCCAGCTTCGGCGGCCTTGATCTGCGTGGGCCCGGTGAACAGGTTGAAAAGGTTGAAGGTCACTTGCAGCCCGGCTTCTTGCCAGTCGCGGTTGACCAGGTAGCTGTCGGAGTCGTACTTGATGCCCCAGTTCAGGCTCACGTTGGGGAAGAGCTTGGCCATGGTGCGGCGCACTTCTTCGCGCGCAATGCGGCCGTTGTAGTGCGCTTCCCGCAGGTCAGGGTTGTTGGCCAGGGTCAGGCTTTCGAGCTTGGCCATGGGCTGGCCGAGCAGCACGCCGCTGACGTCACGCTCGGCCTGATCAGCCAGCACGATGCGCTGGCCCAGCGGGGCGTTGATCAGCTGGGCCAGCTCCACCTGGGCGGAGGCGAGCTCGGCGTCGATGCTCTCCAGCAGGCGCATGTTCTCCAGCAACTGGCGCTGGTAGCGCATGGAGTCGATGGGGTTGCGCAGGCGCTGGCCCTCGGCGCTGCGGGCGTCCTTCAGCGCGTCTTCAGCCACGGCGATGGTCTTGGTGACGTTCTCGCGCAGCTTCTGCGCGGCGGTGGCGCGCCAGTAGGCGGTGCGGGTGTCCAGGATGAGCTGCTGCATGGCCTTGCGGCGCTTTTCCGAGGCGATGAGCGCGCGGTCGCCCTGCTGCTTGGCGCCGTAGTAGCCCAGGCTCAGGTCCAGCAGGCTCCAGGTGAACTCCAGGCCGTGCATGGAGTGCTCACGGTCGGTGGAGATGAACTGCGAGGGCGACAGCGTGCCGTCGGCGGCACTGCGGCTCAGGCTGATCTTGTCGTTGTTGCGCCAGGAGTAGCCTGCTGAGGCCACGAGCTTGGGCAGCATGTCGTACTTGGAGACGTCGAACTGGCCCAAGGCCAGAGCCTCCTCCATCATCTTGGCGCGGCGCTCGAGGTTGTACTTCAGCGCGCGGGCCATGGCCTCTTCCAGCGTCAGCGCAGCGGGCAGGGGCTCCACGTCCTTGCGGATGGCGGCGGCATCAGACTTCGCTGTCTCGGCCAGGTTCTTCGGCTCCAGCGGCTGCAATTGCACCGTGGAGCACGCGCTCAGGGCAATTACGGCAGTGGCAAGCAGGCTGCGTTGCAGCAGTCGGGCGGCGGCGGTTGGCTGAGTCACGAAGAGTCCCTTATGGTCGCTATGGTTTTCAAGCTTGTCGCCCTGGCGAATTGAAGTGTCTTTGGGCTGCGCATAAAAGCGAAACAGCCAAGCACATGCCGCCGCCGTTGAACGGGCTATTGTTGGACCTGAGAATTTACTGGAAATTCTCCCCACAAAGATGAAAGTCTTGAGAAATCTCAGTTGAAGAAGCGGAGGCAAGAGAGGGCTGCAGGTCGGCAGCCAAGCCTCGTGCGACAGACCTTTCTGCCTACCTGGACACCGGGGCGCTACGGGCGGCTTCGTCGTGGTTGCTCCTGGCCGCGGTACCCTCGGGTTTGCCCGTTGACCGATGCCCGCACCCCAGCCCATGGCCGGGCCACTCCATCTGCATGAAGTTCGTCCACCACCTCTCCCCCCAGCACGAGGACTACCTGGTCGCTCAGCTGCGCGCGCTGTTTGACGAACCTGAGGACGCAGAGATCACCCGCTGGCGCGAGCGCCTGCGCAATGTGGAGCTGGCCGCGGGCGAGCTGCTGATGTCCGAGGGGGAAGCGGGCGACTCGATGTACCTGCTGCTCTCAGGGCGGCTGCGGGTGTTTCTGCCGGCGTCTGGGCCGTCCAGGGCCGGCCGCGTGGCGGTGGGTGAGATGAACCGTGGCCAGTTCATCGGCGAGATGAGCATGTACACCGACCAGCCGCGCACAGCCACGCTGGTGGCCATCCGTGACTCGGTGCTGGTGCGCCTGGACAAGGCGGACTTTCCGGTGCTGCTGGCCTCCAGCCCGAAGGCGTCCATCCACTTCACGCAGCGCATCATCGAGCGGCTTTTCAACAACACCCGGCGGCCGCTGCAGGTGCAGCCGGTGACCATCACACTGCTGCCCATCAGCCCGGGGCTGGATGCTCAGGGCCTGGCGCTGCGCTTGATGAGCCACCTGGGCCGCCATGGCTCGACGTGCCTGGTGGGGGCCTCGGGTGTGATGGCCAGGGCGGGCTCGCAGACGCCGGCCAAGAACGATTCCGGCGACTTGACGGCATCTATCGAAGATACATCGCTGGACGATCTGGAGGCGGCGCACGACTTTGTGCTGCTCCTGGCCGACGACGCACCCACCGAGTGGACGCTGCGCTGCGCGCGGCAGGCCGATGAGACCTTGCTGCTGGCCGATGCGGCTCAAGCGCCTGCGCTGCACCCCAACGAGACGCACCCCGGCGCGCGCACCCACCCCGAGACGGGCGCGGCCGAGGTGCTGGTGCTGCTGCACGCCGACGATACGCACGCGCCGCGCGGAACGGCGGCCTGGCTGGAGCGCAGGCCGGTGGCCGACCACCTGCACATCCGCCCCGCGCTGGACCGCGACATGGCACGGCTGGCGCGCGTAGTCAGTCGCCAGGCGGTGGGGCTGGTGCTCTCAGGCGGCGGTGCGCGCGGCATGTCGCACCTGGGGGTGTGGCGTGCGCTGGCTGAGCGCGGCATTGACGTGGACTACGTGGGCGGCACCAGCATCGGCTCGATCATGACCTCGCTGATCGCCGCAGACCGCCCCCTGGCGCTGCTCAACGAGGTGGCGCAGGAAGCACTGGGCGCCAATCCCACCGGTGACGTGAACCCCGTGCCGGTGCTGTCGCTCGTCAAGGGCCAGCGTGTCAAGCGGGTCATTGGCCGGGTGGTGGAGCGGCTGTTCGGGTTTCAGGCGGATGTGGAAGATCTGTGGAAGAACGCCTTCTGCGTGGCGACCAACTTCTCCACCGCCTCAGAAGACGTGGCGCGGCGGGGGCCGCTGGCCCGCGCCATCCTGGCCAGCATTGCCATCCCTGGGGCGCTGCCGCCCATCCTGCGCGACGGCCACCTGCTGTGCGACGGCGGCACGCTGAACAACTTTCCGGTGGATGTGATGCGGCGCATGCGGGGGGTCAGCCGCATCATCGGCGTGGACCTGGGGGGCACCGAGAGCCTGAAGGTGGACCTGACCGAGGTACCCAGCCACTGGCAGCTTCTGCTGGACCGGCTCAGGCCGCGCCGCTGGCGGCGCTATGCGCTGCCCTCGTTCATGGGCTACCTGATCAACGCGTTGCTGCTGCACAGCATGTCGCGTCAGCGCCTGGCGGCGCAGGGGGTGGACCTGTACTTCAAGCCCGAGTTGGGCAAAGTGGGCCTGCTGGAGTGGAAGAAGGCCGCCGACATCGAGGAGCGGGGCTACCAGCATGCCAAGGCGGTGCTGGATGGCCTGGCGCCCGAGGTTCTGCAGAGCTGGCAGGCTCAGCAGGCGCCCACGTCAGCGTGACAACTCTTCGAAGAGCTCGCCGTAGATGCGCCAGCGGGAGGGCGAGATGAGCCCCTCCTCGGCGGCCTGCACCACCCCGCACCCAGGCTCGCGCCGGTGGGTGCAGTTATAGAAGCGGCAGCTTCCCAGATGGCGGGCGACGTCCGGCATCAGGCGTGCGAGGTCGGTGGCAGCGATGTGACGCACGCCGAACTCCTGGAAGCCGGGTGAGTCGATCAGCGCCGTGCCTTGGCTGCGGTCGCCCAGCCAGTACCAGGTGGTGGTGGTGGTGGTGTGGCGCCCGCTGTTGAGCGCCGTGGAGATCTCGCCCACCTCGGCCGAGGCTTGAGGCACCAGCAGGTTGATCAGCGTGCTCTTGCCCATGCCGCTGGGCCCCAGCACCAGCGTGGCCCGGCCGGCCAGGCGCGGCGTCAACAGTGCAATCGCAGACTCGGGTTCGGCCTTCAGCGACAGTTCCACCACCTCCTCGCCCATGTCGAGGTAGGGCGCCAGGCGCTGGCGGGCGTGATCGGCCTGCGGCAGGTCCACCTTGTTCAGCCCGATGGTCACGGGCAGGCCGGCGCTGCGTGCGGCGATCAGGGCGCGCGTGAGTTGCGATTCGCTGAAGGGTGGCTCGCTGGCCACCAGCACCAGCAGGCCGTCCAGGTTGGCGGCAAAGGACTTGGTGCGCCATTCGTCCTGGCGGAACAACAGGCTGCGCCGGGGGTGCAGGTGCTCCACCACGCCCTCGTCGCCGCTGGGCGCCCAGTCCACGCGGTCGCCCACCACCAGCTCAGACTTCTTGCCCCGGGCGTGGCAGCGCCAGCGCTGGCCGGCGTCGTCTTCCACCACCACGTGGCGCCCATGGGCGCTGACCACCAGGCCGGCGCGCAGGTCTTGAGGCGGGGCCGGCTCTGCGGTGGCCGCTTCGCTGCGGCGGCTGGAGCGCTGCGGTTTGCTCACGCGATCAGCGCGTCCACCTTGGCCGCGCAGATGAAGTCGTTGAGGGACAGGCCCTTGACGTCATGGGTGTTGAAGCGCACGCGGCAGCTGGTCCAGTTCACGAACAGGTCCGGCCCGTGGTCCTCTTGCTGCGCAATCCAGGCCACCGCGTTGACGAAGGCCATGGTGCGCTGAAAGTCCGCGAAGCTGAAGGTTCGCTCTAGTGCGCCATCCACCACGGCCCATTGCGGCACTTCATGCAGATGGGCGGCTGCTTCGGCGGAGGTCATCGCGGTCTGACCGATCATGGACCGGCAGCGCTGTTGCAGCAGAGGGCTCACGTCGGGCTCACCTCGGGCTCACCTCGTGTGACAGCGAGGCGTGCGCAGCCCGGCCGACGTGGTGGGGCCGCCCAAGCTCGTCATGCCCGGGGCAGCGCCGCCAGACGCTCCAGTGCGGGCGGGTGCGAGTAGTAGAAGCGCACGTACAGCGGGTCCGGCGTCAGCGTGGCGGCGTTGTCCTCGTGCAGCTTCAGCAGGGCGCTGGCCAAGGCGCGGCCGTCGGCCTGCTGGCAGGCATAGGCATCCGCCTGGAACTCATGCTTGCGCGATGATCGCGCCATCAGGGGCGACAAGAAGAAGGTGAAGGACGGCAGCGCCAGCAGGAACAGCAGCAAGGCCAGACCGCTGTTGGGCGCACCCAGGTTGGGCGTCACGCCCAGGCCCACGTAGAAGAACTGCTGCGCGCTCAGCCAGCCCAGCAGGGCCAGCCCGGCCAGGCTCAGGCCGAACATCGCCACGATGCGCTTGAGCACATGCCGGTGCTTGAAGTGGCCGAGTTCGTGCGCCAGCACGGCTTCCACCTCGTCTGCGCTCAGGCGGGCCAACAGCGTGTCATAGAACACCACGCGCTTGGACGACCCCAGGCCGGTGAAATAGGCGTTGGCATGCGCCGAGCGCCGGCTGCCGTCCATCACGAAAAGGCCCTTGGCAGCAAAGCCACAGCGCTGCATCAAGGTCTGTACGCGCTGCGCGAGCGAGTCATCGGCCAGCGGCGTGAATTTGTTGAACAGCGGGGCGATCCAGGTGGGGTAGATCACCAGCAGCAGCAGGTTGAACCCCATCCACACGCCCCAGGCCCACAGCCACCAGGCAGAACCCGCGGCGCCCATGAGCCACAGTACCAGAGCCAGCAGCGGCAGGCCGATCACCGCGCCCACCAGGGTGCTCTTGAGCTGGTCCATCACCCACATGCGCGGGGTCATGCGGTTGAAGCCGAAACGCTGCTCGATGCGAAAGGTGGCGTGCCAGTCCGTGGGCAGGTCCATCAGGCTGGCGATGAGCGTGAAGGCCGCCACCAGGCAGATTTGGTACCCCAGCGGGCCCAGCGTGGGCAGCGTGGCGTTCAGCACCCAGGTGTTCAGCGCTTCCAGGCCGCCCAGCAGCGTCCAGCCCATCAGCACGGCCACGCCAAAGGCCTGTTGCAGCAGGCCGAAGCGGCCCTTTGCCAGGGTGTAGTCGGCCGCCTTGCGGTGGGCCTCGGCGGTGACCGTGCCGGCGAAGGCTGGCGGCACCTGTTCACGGTGCTGGGCCACGTGCCGCATCTGCCGGGTGGCCAGCCAGAACTGCACCAGCAAGGAGGCCAATACGGCAACACAGAAGACGAGGGACAAGGTGGTGGCGGTCATGAGCCGCGCAGTGTAGGCCTGAGACAATGACCGGATGCAGACGAACCCCACTTCCGAGACGCCTACTCCTGCGGCCGCGGCGCTGGCCCCGACCCTGGCTGCCAGCGAGCACAACCTGATCTGGATCGACATGGAGATGACCGGGCTGGACCCGGACAACGACCGCATCATCGAGGTGGCCGTGGTGGTGACGGACCCGCAGATCACCGTGCGGGTGGAGGGGCCGGTGTTGGCAGTGCACCAGAGCGAAGAGGTGCTTGGCCGCATGGACGCGTGGAACCGCGGCACGCACGGCAAGAGCGGGCTGACGCAGCGGGTGCGTGAGTCCACCATCGACGAGGCGGCGGCGCAGGCGCAGGTGATCGAGTTCCTGAAGGCCTACGTGCCCAAGGGCAAGAGCCCCATGTGCGGCAACAGCGTGTGCCAGGACCGACGGTTCATGGTGCGCACCATGCCGCAGCTGGAGGCGTGGTTCCATTACCGCAACCTGGACGTCAGCACCTTGAAGGAACTGGCCCGCCGTTGGGCACCCGAGGTGCAGGCCTCGTTCAAGAAGGCGCAGAAGCACACGGCGCTGGCCGATATCCACGAGTCCATCGACGAGTTGCTGCACTACCGGCAGCACCTGTTCAAGTGATGCCGGGCCGGCGGGCCAGCGCGTCTGGTGAGCTGGCGCAAAGAAAGCCCGCGGGAAAACCCGCGTGCCCCTACAATCATGGGCTCGGTGGGTGCTCAGTGGCCCGCCGTTTCGCTCATCCCCTCTGACCTTTCCCGGGCCTTCATGGTGCCCCGGGCCCGCACGCGGTGCGGTCGGCGGCGATGCCGTCGCCTTCCGTATCAGTGCCAGGTCTGCCGCGACCACTCGTGTCGCGCGTCCTGAACAGATCCCCCGGTGACTTGACCGCTCGCAGCATTTGCTGCGAGTTCGCGCTTGTCCGCTCCAGCTGCATGCCGGGAGGGCAGGCCGTGCCCTGTCGGCCTTGCGGCCGCGAGAAAGACGATCATGAGTTTTGAATCCCTGAACCTGCACGAAGCCCTGTCCGCCGCCCTGAAGGACGCGGGCTACACCGAGGCCACCGAGGTGCAGCAGCGCGCCATTCCGCCGGGCCTGGAAGGCCGCGACCTGATGGTGTCGTCCAGCACCGGCAGCGGCAAGACGGCCAGCTTCGTGTTGCCGGCGCTGACGCGCATCCTGGCCTCGCGCAACGACCCCGAGCGCAAGCGCGAGAAGGGCCAGACGGCTGGTCCGCGCGTGCTGGTGCTGGCCCCCACGCGCGAGTTGGCCATGCAGGTGGCCAAGGCGGCCTCCACCTACGGCCGCCACGTGCGCGGCCTGCGCGTGGCCACGGTGGTGGGCGGCGTGCCCTACGGTGCGCAGCTCAAAGCGCTGCGCGGCCCGCTGGACATCCTGATCGCCACGCCCGGCCGCCTGATGGATCACATGCAGTCTGGTCAGGCCGTGCTGTCCAACGTGGAGATGCTGGTGCTGGACGAGGCCGACCGCATGCTGGACATGGGCTTCATCGAGGACATCCAGTTCATCGCCCAGGCCACCCCGGCCCAACGTCAGACGGTGATGTTCAGCGCCACCTTCGCCGGCCATGTGGGCGGCCTGGCGCGCACCCTGCTGCGTGACCCCATGCGCGTGGAAGTTTCCTCGCACACCGATACCCATTCCGACATTGAGCAGCGCCTGCATTGGGCCGACGACCTGCAGCACAAGAACGCGCTGCTGGACCACATCCTGACCGAGCGCGCGGTGGATCAGGCCTTGGTGTTCACCAGCACCCAGCGTGACGCCGACTGGCTGGCCGACCGCCTGGCCGACATGGGCCATGCGGTGGCCTCGCTGCACGGCGGCATGCCGCAAGGGCGCCGCAACCGGGTGCTGCAAGGCCTGCGCATGCGCGAGCTGCGTGTGCTGGTGGCCACCGACGTGGCCGCCCGCGGCATTGACGTGCCCACCATCAGCCACGTCATCAACTACGGGCTGCCGATGAAGGCCGAGGACTACGTGCACCGCATCGGCCGTACGGGCCGTGCTGGCCGTTCGGGTCTGGCCATCACGCTGGCCGAGCGCCGTGACGCGCAGATGGTGCAGCGCATCCAGCGTTTCACCACGCAGCGCATCCCGCCGGCGGTGATCGAGGGCCTGGAGCCCAAGCGGGCTGAGCCGGCTGCGGTGCCGCGTCCGGCAGGCCCCAAGCCCTTCGGCCGCAGGCCGGATGCGGGTCGTCCGTTCCGCCCGGGTGGCGGTGCGCCGTTTGGCGCTGACCGCAAGCCGGGTGGCCGCCCGGCGGGTGGGCCGGGCCGGCCTGCTTTTGGTGACCGCGATCGCGCGGCCGGCCCCAAGGCCTTCGGCTCACGCCCGCCGCGAGGCTGAAGCGTTCAGCTCGCCCGCCCTCGGCCGCAGCGTCATGCTGCGGCGGGCGGGGCGGTGCGGGTGAATGGAACGGGATTTGGGCGCTCAGACGCCCAGCAGTTCCACCTCGAACTTGAGCGTGGCGTTGGGCGGAATCACGCCGCCGGCGCCGTAGGCCCCGTAGCCGAGGGCCGGCGGGATGATCAGCACGCGCGTGCCGCCCACCTGCATGCCCTGCACGCCTTCGTCCCAGCCGCCGATGACCTCCCCGCCGCCCAGGCGGAAGGAGAAAGGCTGTCCTCGGTCCTTGCTCGAGTCGAACTTCTTGCCCTGCTGCCCGTCTTGCCACAGCCAGCCGGTGTAGTGCACCTTGACGCGCTGGCCCGCGATGGCGGTGGCGCCGGTGCCGGCCACGGTGTCGTCGACCTGCAGGCCGGAGGGGGTGGTGATCATCGTCGGGTTCCTTGTGTGGTGTCTTGAATGAAGCGTGGCGGCTGTAGGCGGGTGCCCCAGCCGCGGGCCTGCATCATGCCAGTGTGGAGCGCCGGGTCGGGCACCAGCGGTCTTCCCAGGCGGCGGTCCACCAGATCAGTGCGTCACTGAGGGAGGCACCGGGTGTTGATGCGCTTGCGCGCACCGCCAGTGCCGATCCCGGAGGGTCGGGCAGTCCCAGGTGGCGTGCGGCTTGTGCCAGCGCGGCCACGGGCTGGGAGGTGTCCAGCGCGGCGGCGCCGTTCTGCTTGGAGAGTTTTTGCCCGTCTGCGGCCAGCACCAGCGGCGTGTGCAGGTAGGTGGGCGTGGGCAGGCCCAGGGCGCGCTGCAGCAGGATCTGCCGTGCGGTGTTGTCGGCCAGGTCTTCGCCGCGCACCACGTCGGTGACGCCTTGGGCGGCATCGTCCACCACCACCGCCAACTGGTAGGCCCACAGGCCGTCGGCGCGCTGGAGCACGAAGTCGCCCACTTCCCGGGCCACGTCCTGTTGTTGTGCGCCGAGCCGACGGTCCTGCCACTCGATCGCGGGCGTGCCCCGCGCCTCGGTGTGGAAGCGCCAGGCCCGCGCGGGTCGACCCTGCAGGCCGGCGCGGCAAGTGCCGGGATAGACACGCTCGCCGTGGCGTTCGTGCAGCACGCCGGCCGCGCGCAGGGCGCCTTCGATCTCCTTGCGCGTGCATGCGCAGGGGTAGACCAGGCCTGCGTCGGTGAGTCGCTGAAGCGCGGCTTCGTACAAGGCGCTGCGGCTCGATTGCCGCTCCGGCGGTTCGTCCGGCTGCAGGGCCAAGGCCGCCAACTGCTGCAGGATCTGCGCCTCGGCTTGCGCTGAGCAGCGCGGAGTGTCCACGTCCTCGATGCGCACCAGCCAGCGCCCACGCCGGGCCCGAGCGTCCAGCCAACTCGCCAGTGCGGCCACCAGCGAGCCGGCGTGCAGCGGCCCGGTGGGCGAGGGCGCGAAGCGGCCGATGACCGTCATGGGTTGGCCGAGGTCTTCAACGCCTGGACTTGGTGGCCTTCGCCCCAGCCCGCGTCGGGGCTGGGGAGGGGCTCAGCGTTCCGCCCAGATCCAGCCCGTCTGCCGCATGCCGCTCGACCAACGCACGCCGCGTGGTGGGGCTCTCCAGCTGCGCCAGCCACCATTGCAGCGCCCGTCCCAGCGACGCCGGGCCACGCTCAGCCCGCCAGGCGTAATGCAGCTTGGCCACGGGCTCACCGGATACGGTCTGCAGCCGTACCAGGCGCCCGGCGGCCAGCCAGGGCCGGGCCAGCGGTTCGGGCAGGTAGCCGCAGCCCAGCCCGCGCAGCAGCGCTTCGAGCTTGGCGCGCATGGTGGGCACGGTCAGCACGTCCTGGCCGGGCAGCAGGTTGCGGGTGAGGGGCTGCAGGCGCTGCGCCGTGTCGGCCACGGCCACGGCGCGGTGCGGTATCAGCTGGTCGTGCTCCAGCGGTGGGCTGGGCGGGAGTGCGGGGGGCTTGGTGAGGCCAGCGTTGCGGGCGCTGTCGGCCAGCGGATGATGGGGTGCCACGCAGAAGACGAAGGGCACCTCTCCCAGCGGACGAATTTCCACGCCGCCGGGATTGGGGTGCTCGCCGGCCACGCCGATGGCCAGGTCCACCTGGCCCGAGATCAGCGCCTCCCAGGTGCCGGCCAGCACGTCGCTGCGCAGGCGCAGCCGGGTGGCCGGGCCCTGGGTCGCGCCTGGCTCGGGGCGCAGGCTGCAGAAGGCTTCCACCAGGTCGAACACGGTGGCCGTGGACAGGATGTCCTCCACGCTGATGGACAGCGTGGCCTCCCAACCACTGGCCACGCGCTTGACGCGGTTGGCCACCGCCTCGAGCTCCTGCAGCAGGCGCCGGCCCTCGTGCAGCAGTTCCAGCCCTGCGGCCGTCGGCTGGGCTTGTCGTGAACTCCGGTCGAACAGCAGCACGTCCAGCGCCTCTTCCAACTGGCGAACGTTGTAGGTCAAGGCCGAGGGCACCTTGCCCAGCTCGCGCGCGGCGGCGGCAAAGCTGCCGGTGCGGGCGATGGCGTCCATCATCGCCAGGGCGTCGGGGGTGAGCACGTGTCGGCGGTCGGTCATGCACGAATTGTGATCAAGGCGGGGACGTTTGGTGCCGCAATTCGCCTCGGTGCAGGCAGAGGTGGACATGCAGGTTCGCCAAGGGTGGCTGTGCTGACCGGAGGGTGCAGGGTGTCCGTTCATCGGCCTTGAAGGGCGTCATCAAGGGGGTATGCCACCCAAGTGCATCGCATCGTCGCAACATCGGAACATTCATTCCTCACCACTGTCGAGATCCCCATGATCACCCTGCGCCGATCTGCCGAGCGGGGCTATGCCGACCACGGCTGGCTCCAGAGCTTCCACAGTTTCTCCTTTGCGGGCTACTTTGACCCGGCCCACATGGGTGTGGGCAACCTGCGCGTGATCAACGAGGACCGCATCGCCCCTGGCACCGGCTTCGGCACGCACGGTCACCGCGACATGGAGATCGTGAGCTATGTGCTGGATGGCGCACTGGCGCACCAGGACAGCATGGGCAACGGTACGCCAGGCGGTGCTCATGCGGGCGTGATCCTGCCGGGTGATGTGCAGCGCATGAGCGCGGGCACGGGTGTGCGACACAGCGAGTTCAACCACTCGGCCGCCGGGCAGACGCACTTCCTGCAGATCTGGATCCTGCCGGACGAAGCCGGCATTGCGCCAGGCTATGAGCAGAAGCACTTTGCGCCGGAGGCCAAGCGGGGCCGGTTGGCACTGATCGCCTCGCCAGACGGGGCCGAGGGCTCGGTGACGATCCACGCCGATGCGCGGCTGCGCTCTGGGCTGTTCGATGGCGAGGAATCCGCCTCGCTGGCGCTGGACCCGACCCGCCTGACCTACGTGCACCTGGTGCGCGGCGCACTCACGGTCAATGGCCTCGCCCTCTCAGGCGGCGATGCGGTGAAGCTGGCAGGTGAAGCGCAGCTGCAGCTCGGGCATGGCCAAGACGCCGAGGTGCTGGTCTTTGACCTGAAGGCCTGACCGCGCCGGGTTTCGACACCCTCCGTCTGAGCGGGGGCGAGGCCTTGGGACGGGAAGTACCTGTTTTCCCTGAGCCTGGCCAAGGGCCTGTCCTCGGCGCGACCATGGGCTCAGCCTGAAGGGCCTCAAGCCTCCCGCAGCCGCGCGATGAAGGCCTCGCATTCGGCCAGCTGGGCCAGGCTCACGTACTCGTCGGCCTGGTGGGCCTGGCCGATGGAGCCCGGTCCGCAGATCACCGTGGGGATGCCCGCGCGCTGAAACAGCCCGGCCTCGGTGCCGAAGGCCACGAGCGTGGTCTGCTGCTTGCGCGCCAGGCGCTGCGCCAGCGCCACGGCCGGGTCGCCCTCGGGGGCCAGAAAGGCCGGCATGGTGGCGAAGGACTCGAAGCTGAAACCCGCCGCCGGGTCCACGGCCTTCATCGCCGGCTCCAGCTGCGCCGCCCGTGCCAACACCGCCTGTTGCATGGCCACTTCATCGGTGCCCGGCAGGTTGCGGAACTCGTAGTGCACGCGGCACTCCTCGGGCACCACGTTGTCGGCGATGCCGCCTTGCATCACGCAGGACGCCGCCGTGCTGTAGGCCACGTCGAAGCCGGGGTAGTACGGCCCTTCATCGCGCCACCGGTCGCCCATGTCGGCGATGTGGGTCACCAGGCGGGCGGCAGCCTCCACCGCGTTCACGGCTTGCGGCGTCAACGACGAGTGCGCCGCCTTGCCCCGCACGCAGCAGCGCCAGCGCTGCACGCCCTTGTGGGCGATGGCGGGCACCATGTCGGTGGGTTCGCCCACGATGCAGTGGCTGGGGGCCAGGCCGGCCTCGGCGAGGTCGGCGATCAGGTGACGGGCGCCGAAGCCGCCCACCTCCTCGTCATAGCTGAAGGCGAAGTGCACGGCAAAGGGCAGGTCGGCCTCTAGCATGGCCTGGGCCTGCGACACCGCAATGCCGATGTAGCCCTTCATGTCGGCGCTGCCGCGGCCGTACAGGCGCCCGTCACGCACCTCGGCCCCCAGGGGGTCGGTTGTCCAGGCCTGACCGTCCCAGGGCACGGTGTCGGTGTGGCCCGAGAGGATGACGCCGCCGGGCTTGCCCGCGCCCAGCGTGGCAAACAGGTTGGCCTTGCGGCGGTCATCGTCCCAGGTGAGCCGCAGCTGCACGCCCAGGGTGCGCAGGTGGTCCGCAATGCAGTCGATCAGCGGCAGGTTGGACTCGTGGCTGACGGTGTTGAAGCGGATGAGGCGCTGCGCCCATTCCAGGGCGGCGGTGGAGGGTTGGGTGGAGCTCATGCTTGTGGGGGTTGTGTGTTCGGGCTTGTGTTCAGGCTTGTGTGCGGGCTTGACGGACCGTGAGAGTGACCAAGTCCGGCAGGGGTGACCCGCCAGTTCGATAGCATAGGCTGATGAACGACATCACTGATGACACCCTGGCCATGGTCGACCGCGCTGCCATTGAATCGGCTGGCCACCGCATCGCCGCCGACATCCGGCGCACGCCCCTGTGGCGCGTGCCGGGATGGCAACTCGGCTTGGACGTGGCCGAGGTCTGGCTGAAGCTGGAGCAACTGCAGGTCAGCGGCAGCTTCAAGGCGCGGGGCATGTTCAACCGCATGCGCAGCCTGGCGGTGCCCGCTGCCGGTGTGGTCATTGCCTCGGGTGGCAACGCCGGCATTGCCGTGGCCACTGCCGCGCAGGCGATGGGCGTGCCCTGCGAGGTGTTCCTGCCCGAGGTGTCACCGCCGGCCAAGCGCGCCAAGCTCGCGGCGCTGGGGGCCCGGGTGACGGTGGAAGGGGCCCTGTATCCGCAGGCACTCGAGGCTTCCCTGCGGCGCCAAGCGCAGACCGGGGCCTTGCTGATGCACGCCTACGACCAGCCCGAGGTGGTGGTGGGCGCCGGCACGCTGGGCCTGGAGATCGAGCAGGACGCGGGCCTGCCCGACCGGGTGCTGGTCAGCGTGGGCGGTGGTGGCCTGGTGGCAGGCGTGGCGGCCTGGATTGAAAGCCGCTGCCACGTGGACGCCCTGGAGCCGGTGAACGCCCCCACGCTGCACGCCGCGCGCGCAGCCGGCCAGCCGGTGGATGTGGCGGTGTCCGGTGTGGCGGCGGACTCGCTGGGCGCCCGGCGCATCGGCCATATCGCCTGGGCCGTGAGCCAGCGCCACATCGCCGGCGTGCACCTGCTCAGCGACGAGGCGATCTCCCGGGCGCAGCAGCGCATGTGGGCCCAGTGGCGCCTGGCGGTGGAGCCTGCGGCCGCGCTGCCGCTGGCGGCCTTGTGGGAGGGCGTGGTGAAACCGGCGCCCTCTGAGAAGGTTTGCGTGATCGTCTGTGGCGCCAACTTCGACCCGTCGACGCTGAAGGGCTGAGTGCCTCCAGCCCGCTTGCGCTGCACAGAGAAACTCGACGGACTCGGCATGAACCCAAGCCCGGATTTCCACGTCCTCTTTTCAATCTGAAGGAGGCGATTGGCCCAGCCTGATCGGCGTCAGGGCAGCGTCTTGGAAATCTCCACCACCACGCCCTGGCTGCCCACGGCGACGGCGGCGGACAGGCCTTCCAGGTCGCCCGACTGCGGCATGGCCTGGCCGCTGCGGCTGATGCGCGCGCCCACCACCACCTGCTTGGCGGAAGACAGGCCCATGCCGGGCCCCATGGCCAGGCTGTCGTCGAGCGTGAAGGTGGCCGGCAGGTCCTTGACCTGCTTGCGCACGATGGCCAGCGGCATGCGGTTGCCCCCTGGACCGGCCTCGGCATTGCGGGCGAAGATGAACACCGTGTCCTCCGGCTTGGCCTGCGCCTTCAGCGCAGCCGAGAGGGTGACGGTGCCTCGCACGGTCGGGCCTGCCACGGGGGCCTTCTGGGCCACGCTCGGCCCTTGAGCGGGGGCTGGCCCTGGGGCCTGCGCGGGTCCTGACCCCGGCGCCTGGGCTTGGGCCTGACCTGGCGCTGCGGTGCCCCCCGTCGGCCCGGCGCGTTCAGCGGCCATCTTGCGTGCTTCGGCCGCGCCCTCGCGAGCCTGCTGCACCACCGGGCTCCCGGGTGGGCCGAGCAGGGCCACGCGGTCCCACAGCCGGGCGGCCTCGTTGCCGTCGCCACGGTCGAAGGCGGCTGCGCCCGCCAGTGCCAGGGCCTTGAGGTTGTCAGGGTCCAGCTTCAGCGCCCGCTCGATCAGTTTCATCGGCTCACCGTCCAGCACCCGGCCGGCCCGCATGGCCAGCACGTCGGCGTGGTCCGCCAGGGCCTGCGCATCGTTGGGCTTGAGCTTGAGCACCCGCTCGCTGGCCTGCGCGGCCTCGTCCAGCCGCCCGAGCACCAGGTAGGAGCGCGACAGCATCGTCCAGCCCTCGGCATCGTCTGGGCGGTCCTTCAGGCGGTCGGCCAAGCGCTG
>CAISJH010000338.1 GCA_903885585.1 uncultured beta proteobacterium | reverse complement strand
TCCACCGCGATCTGGCGCTCGATCATCGCCGCGAAGGCCCGCGTCACGGCCTCGACATCGGCGTTGACGAAGTTGACCGTCACCTTGGTGCGCGAGCGCATGGCGCGCGTGTCCGGCTGGGGGGCCGTGCTGCCCTGCGGGTTGCCGGCTGGGGCCGCCGTCTGGGCGCGCAGCGCAGAAGGTGCCAGCACACTGCTGCCGCAGCCCAGCCACAAGGCTGCGGCCAGCGCGGAGAGGGAAAACCGGGACGCGTTCATGCTCATCCGATCGAAAGGACAGCCCGCGCGCCATCGCGCCGGCCGATGAGGTTCAGCAGATTCTGCAGCGCCGCCTCCTGCCCGGGCGCGGCGCTCGCCTCACCGCGGAGGCGAAACCTGGGGCCCACCCACTGCCCCATGCCGCTGAGCTGCAGTGGACCGTCGAGGGTGCTGAGCTGCAGTGTGGCCGTCTCGACGGCGGCGCCGCTGCCATTGATCACCGCCCGGTAGCTGCCCAGCCGAGGCAGCGTGGACAGCCGGGACGCCATGTCCGCCGCTTCCAGGACCATGCTTCCGTCCAGCTTCAGGCGGCCCTGTGCCCACTGCAGGGACAGGCCGGGGCTCGTCAGTCGGAGCTGCCCGGAAGGCTGCAGCGTGTTCCAGGGCGTTCCCAGGGCGGACAGCCATGCCGCGGGCCACTGCAGCAGCACCTTGGTCTGTGAAGAGGGCCCTGACAGCAGCGCCAGAGACCATCCGTCCCAGCGGGGCTGGAACTTCAACGCCACCGGGGCGGGCATGACTTCCGTGTGCCGCAGGGTCACGCGGGCCGCCATGGCCTCCCAGCCCACGCGCCATTGCAGTTGGCCGGGCAGCGTCAGCGCGTCACGGCTGCCAGGGCCGCCTGTCAAGGTGACGCGTGCCTGGCCGGCCCACACCGTACCGCTGGCATCACCCAACACGACGCGGCCTTCACTGGCTTGCACCGCAGCCCAGGCTGCCCAGCGGGCTGGCGCCAGCATCACCACGCCAGCCAGGGCGCCCGTCAGCGCACCCGCCCAGGCCCACCGGCCGGTTGCGCTCATGGTGTATCGCCCAGGGTGACCGTCACGGTGCCCGTTAGCCCGCGTTCGTTGCGCGACAACTGCATCTCCACGGGCCGCGCCCGTGCGCCGGCTCGGGCTTCGGCCCACCACGCCTGCAGTTCGCTGGGGCTGACGCCTTCGACGCTCAGCACGGCGCGCGGGCCCTGGCGAGCCAGCTTGCCGCGAGTACCCAGCCGCGACGTGGCTGCCTGCAGGGCCTGATCAGCCTGGCCCGCCGGCAGTGGCGCCACGGCCTTGAGAGCCTGCGCCTCGGCGGCCTGCCGCTGCATGACCAGCCATTGCTCGTCCAGGCGTTCGAGGCTGGCCTGTGCCTGCCGCCCCGCTTGCAAGGGCTGTTGCAGGCCCCAGGTCCACAGTGCGGCCAGCCCCAGCACCCAGGCCGCCATCGTCACCAGCAGCCGCTCACGCGGCGCCAATGCCTGCCAGCGCGCCTGAGCCATGACGCGCAGCGCGGCGCCTTGCGGGGGCTGTGTGCTGGCAGGTGAGGGCGTCATGTTCAAGCGTTCAGAAGCGAATCAGAAGAGGGAGTGGGCCGCTCATCGCCCGGATGCGCTCGCGCGCCGGGTCATGGTCAGCCGGCCCCCGGCCGCGTCCACGCTCCACCCCAGAGGTCGCAGGCGCTCGTTCATCGCGCTCACCTGCGGCGGCGTGATGCCGCCCACCGTCATGCTCAGTTCTGCACGTTCATAGCGCAGGGCCTGTGCCGGCGCAAGGCCTGTGGGCCAGGCGGCGGCGGCCGCCGCCAGGGCAGCCTCAAGATCGGCCTCGCCGGGCTGGCCGGCGGCTTCGCGCAGCCTTTCTGCCTCACGGGTCATCTGCAAGGGGGCGTCCAGCACCACCCGCACCTGGGGGTGCGTGGTCTTGAGCAGGGTGGCCTGCGCCTGCCGACGACTCTCC
>CAISJH010000337.1 GCA_903885585.1 uncultured beta proteobacterium | reverse complement strand
CCAAGGGCTACCCCGGCATGGCCGAGGTAGGCAACATGCCATTGCCCCCCAAGGTGCTGCGCAAGGGCATCACCGACATGGTGCGCATCAGCGACGCCCGCATGAGCGGCACCGCTTACGGCACCGTGGTGCTGCACACCGCGCCCGAAGCCGCTGCCGGCGGCCCGCTGGCCCTGGTGAAGAACGGCGACCTCATCACCCTGGACGTGCCGGCCCGCAAGCTGCATCTGCATGTGGACGAGGCCGAACTGGCCGAGCGCCAAGCCTCCTGGGCCCCGCCCACTCCGCCCCTGGACAGCGGCTACTGGAAACTCTACATCGACCACGTGCTGCAGGCCGACGAAGGCGCCGACCTCGACTTCCTGGTCGGCAAGCGCGGCGCGTTCGTGCCGAAAGACAATCACTGAGCCGCATGCGGCTCAGTGATTGCGGCGCAGGCTGACTTGGCCAAGCCAAGTCAAGGTGCGGAGCACCGGCCGAAGCCACAATCCTTCAAGGACGCAGGCTGACCCCGCACGGCAGGGTCAAGGTGCGCAGCACCGGCCGAAGCCACAACCACCAAGAACAAGGAATCGTCCATGTCCCGAATCGCTCTCGTCACCGGTGCCAGCAGCGGCATCGGCAAGGCCTGCGCCCTGGCGCTGCTCAAGGAAGGCTGGTCGGTGGTGCTCACCGGCCGCCGTGAAGACGCCCTGAATCAGGCCGTGGCTGAAGCCGGCGCGGATGGCACGCGGGCCCTGCCCATCGCCTGCGACGTGGGCGACGAGGCCTCGGTGCAGGCGCTGTTTGCGCAGATCCGCCAGCAGCACGGCCGCCTGGACCTGCTGTTCAACAACGCTGGCGTCTCCCCCCGCGCCACCACACCCGACGACCTCTCTGGAGAGGAATGGCGCCAGGCCGTCAACGTCAACCTGAACGGCATGTTCTATTGCCTGTCGGCGGCCTTCAAGATGATGCGCGAGCAGCAGCCCATGGGCGGACGCATCATCAACAACGGCTCCATCTCGGCCACCGCACCGCGGCCCGGGTCCATCGCCTACACCGCCACCAAACACGCGGTCAGCGGCCTGACCAAGACTGCCTCGCTGGACGGCCGTCCCTTCGACATCGCCGTGGGCCAGATCGACATCGGCAACGTGGCCAGCGACATGACGGCCAAGATGGCCGTGGGCGTGCCGCAGGCCGACGGCAGCATCCGCCCGGAGCCGCGCATGGACATCTCTGCCGTGGTGGAAACCTTCATGGCCATGACGCGCCTGCCGCTGTCGGCCAACGTGCTGTTCACCACCGTGATGGCCACCAAGATGCCCTTCGTGGGCCGCGGCTGAAGACCCACGCACCACCCGGGCCCACAACCCCGCGTAGGGCAAGTTCCGGCGCTACGCAAGAAGGAACCTTCGAATGGCACGCATCGGATTCATCGGCGCCAGCGGCCTCATGGGCCACGGCATGGCGCGCAACCTGCTGGCCAAGGGCCACAGCCTGACGCTGGCCGTGCACCGCAACCGGGACCGTGTGGCCGACCTGCTGGCCGCCGGCGCCACCGAGGCCGCCAGCGCGAAGGACGTGGCCGCCGCCAGCGACCTCGTCTTCATCTGCGTGACGGGCTCGCCCCAGGTGGAAGCCAGCGTGACCGGCCCCAACGGCCTGCTGGCTGGCGCGCACGCCGGGCTGATGATCGTGGACTGCTCAACCAGCGAACCCGATTCCACTGCCCGGCTTCGCGAGCAGTGCGCCGCGCAGGGCGTGCCCTTCATCGACGCGCCGCTGTCGCGCACGCCGGTGGAAGCCGAGGCGGGCCGGCTGAACGTGATGGTGGGCGCCGACAAGAGCGTGTTCGAGTGCCTGCAGCCCATCATGGCCTGCTTCGCGGAGAACATCTTCCACGTCGGCGGGCCGGGTGCGGGTCACACCATCAAGCTGTTGAACAACTTCATCGCCCAGGCGGTGTGCACGGCCACGGCCGAGGCCTTTGCCGTAGGGCAGCGTGCCGGCCTGGACCTGAAGGCCCTGGTGGATCTGATCTCGGTCGGCCCTGTCAACAGCGGCCTGTTCCAGGCCATGGCCAAGACGCTGCAGGGCCAGATGGACGGGCTGAAGTTCGAGCTCGACAACGCGCGCAAGGACGTGCGCTACTACACGCACCTGGCCGAGGGCCTGGCCATCCCCACCGTGATGGGAGAAGCGGTGCACCAGTCGTTGGCGCTGGCCAGTGCGCTGGGGCATGGAAAGAAGTTCGTGCCTTCGCTGGTGGAGGCACAAGAGCAGCTGACTGGCGCCAGGATCATCCCGCGCTGAGCTGAAACCCTGCGTGCTTGGGCCTGAATAGCGCTTCAGCGCTTCAGCGGCCGGGCCCCTGGAGCGGCACCAACCGCTGAAGGCAGGCGGCCAGCTCCGCGGTGTCCACGGGCTTGGTGAGAAAGTCTTGTACGCCGGCAGCCTCGCAACGCTCACGCGTCTCAGGGAAGACGTCGGCCGTCAACGCGACGATGGGCACCTGGGACCGCTGAGCATGAGGGAAGGCGCGGATGGCCCGCGTGGCTTCCAAGCCGTCCATATGCGGCATGTGCAGGTCCATCAGCACGATGTCCCAGTGCTCCCCACTGGCCAGGCTCACCGCCTGCTCGCCGTCTTCAGCAAAAGCCACCGCGTGGCCCAAACCCGAGAGGATGGCCTCCATGACCATGCGGTTGACCTCGTTGTCTTCCGCCACCAGCACTCTCAGGCTG
>CAISJH010000336.1 GCA_903885585.1 uncultured beta proteobacterium | reverse complement strand
GCGCCGCGAACGCTGGCCAGCACCGCCATACGCCCGATGCGGGCACCACCCTGCCCGTCCAGCACGGCGCGCCCCGTACCTACGGGCATGCCGAAGCGATTGGTGGCCACGGCGTGCAGCGCTTGGGCATCGGCCGCATCGGCTTCGATCTCAGGGGCAATGCCCTGCTCCTCCACGAAGACTGCGCGGCGCAGCGGGTGGGCGGTGTCTGCCAGATCTGCCCAGGTTCCGGTGGTGACGCTCGACATGGACTCCCGGGCCTCGAAGGCTTCGAGCACCGAACGCAGGATGGGAGGCACAGGGCGGGAGGTTTGGGTGCTCGGGTCGGCAAAGACGTAGACCAACTCGCTGGTGACCAAAGGCTGGGCTCCCCGGAACACGCACCCGATGAATCGCATGGATGAGTTGCCGATGCGCTCGCAGCGGATGCCCACCTGCAAGCGCTCGTCGTAATGCGCCGAAGCCAGGTACTCCAGCGTGGCCTTGCGCACGTACAAGTCGCCTCCCAGCATCTCCATGGTCTCGTGGTACGGCATGGCCAAGCTGCGCCAATAGCCTCCCACGGCAGTGTCCAGGTACATCAGGTAGTGGCCATTGAAGACGATGCGCTGCATGTCCACCTCGGCCCAGCGAACGCGCAGTGGGTCCAGAAACCGAAAGTCCTTGGGGCTCATTCCTGCCATGCTCCTTGAAGGGCCAGGGCCGCCGCGTCCAGCGCCTGAAGCGCCTCCGGCAGCACGCGGCCCATTTTCATGAAATCGTGGGTCACACCTCGGTAGATCTCCAGATCAACCGGGACGCCGGCCATCCGAAGGTTGTCAGCGTAGGCGATGCCGTCGTCCACCACCGGGTCGCACTCGGCCAGCAGCACCAGCGCCGGGCACACACCTTCAAGATCCGGAGCTTCCAGGGGGGCGAACCGGGGGTCGTGGCGGTGGGCCTTGGGTACGGCATGGTCGAAGAACCAGGTGACGGTGGCCGAGTCGATCAAGAACCCCTGGCCGAACAGGCGGCGTGAACCCGTGTCGGCCCGGTCACTGGTGCCGGGTGTGATGAGCAACTGAAGTGACAGCCGCAGGGCTTCGTCTCGGGCCCGCAACGCGGTGGCGGCAGCCAGGGTCCCGCCCGCACTGTCGCCGCCAATGGCCATGCGACGGGTGTCCAGGCCGAGTTGGGCCCCTTGTGTGGCCAGCCAGCGTAGCGCCGCCCAGGCGTCGTCCCAAGCGGCCGGAAACGGGTGCTCCGGCGCCAGCCGGTAATCCAGCGCCAGCACCGCAGCGCCCGATCGCAGCGCAAGTTGCCGACACAGGCTGTCGTGAGTGTCCAACCCGCCCAGCACAAAGCCCCCACCGTGAAAATACAGCAGCACCGGACTGGGTCGCTCCTGGGCTTCGTTGAGCGCTACGCAGGCGTACAGCCTTGCGGGGCGCTCCAGGCCATCGCCGGCCGGAATGCTGAAGTTTTCCACCCGCGGCAGGGGCGCCCTGGGGAGGTCCAGCACCTCGGCACCGGCGGCGTAAACGGCGCGGGCCTCCTGCGGCGTCATGGCGTGGAAAGGCTTACGGCGTGCCCGCGCTATGCGCTCCAACACGCTGGCCATGCGAGGGGTCAGCAGATGCGTGCCCATGGCGCAAGGGGGGTGGGGGTTGATGTGGCCTGTTCGGGGGGGCATGGGCAGCAGTGCTGGTTCCGCGTTGGCCGCGCTGGCAGCGCAATCGTGCGAACGCGATAGTATCCAGACGACATTCTTCAGCTTGAGACCATGGCCCACATCCAGTACGTCACGCAGATCCATCTTGACCACGGCGCGGTGCGGCTGCTGCCCGCTGAATGCCAACGCGCGGGCATCCGCAAGCCCCTGATCGTCACGGATGCGGGCGTGCGTGCCGCGGGCGTTCTGGCTCAGGCACTGGCCGCGCTAGGCGACTTGCCTCACGCCGTGTTCGATGGCACACCCTCCAACCCGACAGAAGCAGGCGTGAGAGCCGCCGTCGCCGTTTGTCAGGCCGAAGGCTGTGACGGCCTGGTGGCCGTGGGGGGAGGCTCCAGCATCGATCTGGCCAAGGGTGTGGCGATCGCCGCCACGCATGAAGGCCCGCTGAAGCATTACGCCACGATCGAAGGTGGCAGCCCCCGCATCAGCAGCCGCGTGCTGCCGCTGATCGCCGTGCCCACGACCGCTGGCACGGGTAGCGAAGTCGCCCGGGGAGCCATCCTGATCGTTGACGACGGGCGCAAGCTGGGCTTTCATTCCTGGGACCTGGTGCCCAAGGCCGCCTTGCTGGACCCCGAGCTCACGCTGGCGTTACCGCCGATGTTGACGGCCGCCACGGGCATGGACGCCATCGCGCACTGCATGGAAACCTTCATGGCGCCCGCGGTGAACCCACCTGCCGACGGCATCGGCCTGGACGGTCTGGCCCGCGGCTGGGCGCATGTGGAGCGCGCCACGCGCGACGGCAGCGACCGCGAAGCCCGCTGGCAGATGATGAGTGCCAGCATGCAAGGCGCGATGGCTTTTCAGAAGGGCCT
>CAISJH010000335.1 GCA_903885585.1 uncultured beta proteobacterium | reverse complement strand
CTGCAGTGGTCTGATGTCGTAGCTGGCGGCCCCCAGTTGCTCCTTGGCCTCGGACGGAAACTGCCAACTCTCGGCGAAAGTGCTCATCCGATTTGTGCTGTATCATCACCGCAGGTTTTCCCAGCCAACGAAAAATAATAGCAACCAGACGCTCGTATACGCGTAATGCTATAGCTCAGGATGAATTTCGTCTTGCACAACGCAGAGCTGGAAAAACTGCTCCTGCCTGATGGATCGAAAGACAAGGCCGGTCGCCGTTACGCGGGCTGCTACGTTTACTGCCGCGACCAAGTCGACACGGTCTTTAAGCTGGGGATGAGCGAGGCCTCCCTCTACAAGCGAGTTAAAGACGCCAAGGCCTGCTACCCCTTTAAGACCGAATTCTGGTTGCAATTTCTCATCATCGTCCGTGACGGCCGCCGCGGCAAAGGCTCAGGCACACGCGCTGTAGAAAAGGCCCTCCTGACCGAGGCTGATCACCTCCGTAAAACGCACAAGATGCGGTATGAGCCCTGTGAAGATTGCGACAGTGAGGACGCCCTCTGTGCTTCATGCTCGATGCCCGAAGAACAGGGTAAACGGCCGCGCGAGTATAGGATCGCGGGTGACCGCAAGACGCTAAATTTAGCTGTGGAAAAGGTTCTTAACCAAACCTACGCCCTGTGGGACCACCTCGTGGTCTTCTCTGAAAACGGCTGGCACATATTTGATAACCCTAAGACCCCTAACCCCATCGACGCTGCGACTCGGGCAAAACTCTGGAAAAAGACGGCACGTCACTCTGATCAGCCGGCCATCGAGCGGGCTGCCGCCGCCTCGGGTAGTCAGCCACGAAGCAATAATTTTATTCCAGGCGTCCTGGCCGTCGGCAGCCCGGCTTTCGTGACCTACGTCGAGAACAATGTCTTCGTCGCGAGCGACGCCGGCCTCATCACGAAGAAGTTAAAAACTATGTGGAAAGTTGAATGGGCGAACTGGAAGGGGAAGCATTATGCAGGCAATTACCCGTTCAAAGAGGTGTTTGCTACCCGGGTCGAGGCTGAACGGGCGGCCAGGAATTTTAACAGCCAGCACGGCGACTAAGCCTAGGGGGGGCTCTGCCCCTATGTAGGGTTCTACCCTACTAAGCTTTATGCCGGCACTGGCAGTTGTAGCACGCGAGCCGCACGTTGTCCCGCGCGTGACCCCTCGAGTCGTCGAGCCGGTCGATGCTGAAGGCCTGGGGGTGCCGCGGCGTGAAGCCCTGCAGCAGCAGGGGGCAGTCGCAGCAGGCGCAGCGGCCGTCCTGTCGCACAATCATGCCGATGACGAACTCAACGTCGAGCCGGTCGGCTGGTTCGGGCACCTTTTTCGCCTGCCGATCCGAGGACAGGTGCTGGCGCAGGCGGTTTGCAATCAACACGGGGCACGGATCGGCCTGGAGGGTCCCCTCCGCGGGCATCACGTAATCCTGGGCGCTGGCTGGCGGGATGACGCGTCGCAGCTGGGCGAAGGTCCGCACGCGGCTCACGGCCGTGTAGACCGCGTTCGACAGCCAGCCCGCGAGCTTGTGGTCGACGATGTAAAGGCGTCTCGGGACGCTGATGGTCTTGCCCTGGACGCAGTGGATCGTGCTCCAGCCGGCGTAAACCCACTCGGCGCCGAGGCCGTGGACCAGCACCGTGTCGAGCGGCACCCACTCGATGGTGCCCCGCACGGCAGGCACCTGGCGACCAGCTTGGCCGGGCACATCGATGAGAGCTTTGACCGACCGGCGCGGGGCATTGTCGGGCGGGGCGTAGCGGATGGGGGCCAGCTCTTGGGGGAAGTGCTCGCGGTGCCTCGCCAGCAGGGCGTTGCCCACGACGGCACCGAGGGCGAGCGTGCTGCAGAGCACCAGATCCTGGGGGGTCCATTCCGCGAGCAGTGCGTCGAACTTGGCCTCGGGGACGCGCTCACGAAAGATTCGCAGCTGCGACTTGTCGTCGGTCTTCCACATGAGGCTCTTGAGGTCGCGGATCTGGTCATCCTGGCTGCGCATGTCGACATCGAAGTCCACCACGCGCTGCGCCCACGTGTCGCGCAGGTAGGCCGCGGGGCCGGCCTTGTCGGCGAACGGGTTGAGCTGGCCCTCGCCGAGCAGTGCGATAACCTGGATGCCCCGGTCGCGGAGGTAGGGCAGCACCCGCTCGAATATCTCGGTGGGCACCATGCCGGCCTCGTCCCACAGGATGACCCTCGGCAGGCGGTCCAGCTTGTGGCCGAGCGCTGCGGGGTCCCAGGTCGCCATCGGCTTGGTCACGGGCAGCGCGAACAGCTTGTGGTAGGTGAACGTGCGGCAGCCCAGCTTGGCCGCGTGGTCGAGGGCCAGCTCGTTGCTCGGGCAGGCGATCGCAAAGTCGATTCCCGCGGCCAGCAGCGCCGTGGCGGTGACGAAAGTCTTGCCGCAGCCCCCCTGGCCCGTGATGAGCAGGCGCAGCACGGTCGCCAGGAGCAGGCCCGTTAGATCGCGGGGCACTGCGCTCGCGTCGACGCCGTCGCATTCCGCTGGGTTAATGGGCAGGCCCGCCTCAGGAAGAGCGCTGGTGTGCTCGAGCTGGGCTTCGCCGAGCTGCGTAGCCGTTCGCATCGGGTAGTACACATAGCCGGGGGCCTTCAGCCGCCACTGCCCCCATTTGATGATCCGTTCGTCGCCGGGGAGGGACGCCTTCAGCAACGCGTCAACGGCCGGCGGCAGCTCGGCGGCGAAGATGGCATCGGTGCACACACGAAGGACGCTGTCACGCGGGAAGCGTCGCAGCATCCTGCGCAGTGCGATGTTGGTGTAGGCGAGCACGAAGGCCCGCATGTGGAACCACTGGGCGCGCTTGGCCTCGGATCGGTAGTTGACGAGGTAGGCGGCGCCGTTGCGGTGGCTCAGGTATCGACCGGCCTCGCCGAAGGCGTTGGCCAGGTAGGCCGCCTCGTTTTTGTCGTGCGTCACCAGGCTGGTCTCGTCGGCGTGGCGGGCGAACTTGCCCACGAACCGCACCGCCTGGTCCCGCTCGCTCTTTGGGTCGCTACCGAACGCGGGGGGGTAATTGAGAGCCTCTTTGGCGCCGGCACTATAGACGACTTGGCGGCCACGGGCGACTTTGAGGTCGCCGGCGAGGAGCAGCTCGTAGAGCTCGGGCGTGGTGATCCAGCCATCGTGAGCACGCAGGTGGTCGCCGACTCGCCAGGGCGTGTAGTCGTGGGCGAGCTCGGAGAACTCCCAGGCGGT
>CAISJH010000334.1 GCA_903885585.1 uncultured beta proteobacterium | reverse complement strand
GCGCTTCTTCGGGCCATTGCGGAAAGCGCCCAAAGTCGGAGATGCCGACGCCGGTGATCAATGGCTGCGTCATACCGCGACTTCTTCCAGCGCCGCAAATGCGTAGTCGGCCTCGCCATCGGGTAGCGAATGGGGGATAAGCCGGACAGTTGACCCAAGGGGTAGCTGGGCATCGGTGGCAAGCATCAGGCGCCCAAACACGCGCACACCCGGCTCGAAGTCGACCATCGCGAGTGCGTAGGGCGTCTTGTCGCGGCCCGGATGGACCACGGTGTAGGTGTAAAGCACGCCCGTTGGGCCGATGGGAACGTCGACGATGTCGGCGCCGCCATGCATGAATTCCGGCGGCGGAAACTGGATGGGCTCACTGCTGCCGGCGCGCTGCGCGGCAAGCAGGCGCAAGCCGTCAGCCGTCTCTTCCAGGTGCGAGGCAGTGCGCTGCGTCAATCTCATTTCCGTGTGTCCCGGCAGTCGTGTTGGCTGCGAGGACTGTAGAAATGGACGCGCATACCATCAATGCACGTTTTTTGCGCGAAATCATTAGCTTCACTAAACTGTCGGGCATGAATCGATCACACCTTCCGTTGCTGGCCCTGCGGGCCTTCGAGGCGACCGCTCGGCACCTGAGCGTGACCAAGGCGGCGGTTGAGCTGTGTGTGACACCCGGCGCGATCAGCCAGCAGGTCAAGCAGCTGGAGGACACGGTGGGCGTGGCCCTGCTACAGCGCAAGGGTCGGGCCATTGAACTCACCGACGCCGGTCAGGTGTTGCGGCCCCAATTGACACAGGCGCTGGATGTCATGAGCCTCGCGCTTGATTCGATCGCGAGAACCAGGTCCCTCAAGACACTGAAGCTCACGCTGCTGCCCACCTTGACAGAGAAGTGGCTGATGCCGCGGCTGGCACGCTTTCATGGCGCGCACCCTGAGCTGGACATCCAGATCATGACCAGCTTTCGCGATGTCGACCTGGAGACCGAAGGCGTCGACATGGCATCGTGGATCGGTACCGGTCTGCCGCCAGGTGTGGAAGGCGTTCGCCTGTTCAATGACGAGTTCCTTCCCGTCTGCAGCCCGCGTCTGCTTCGCGATGGCCCTCACCTGGGCCGTGTGCATGACCTGGAGGCGTTCACGCTGTTGCACTCGGTGCCGCGCAGCGATGACTGGCACCAATGGTTGACGCTCGCTGGCGCGCCTCAGCTGAAGCCGGTCAACAACCTGTCCTTTGGCAATTCATCCCTGGCCATCCAGGCGGCTGTCGATGGCGTCGGCGTGGCCATGGTGCAGCACGAGTACGTCAAGTCGCACCTGGCGGCGGGCAGCCTGGTCGCACCTTTCGAGTTGATCGCGCGCGGCCGCAATGGCTATTACATCGGTTGGTCAGCCAAGCGGCCGGTAGGCGCCGCGTTCGAGCTGTTTCGCGACTGGATCCTCGCGGAGGTGCAGAGCTTGAAGACCGCGTGAGCAGCCTACCTCGCCGTCAACGCAAGCGTGATGGTGTCGCGCAGCAAATCGACATGCTGGTTTAGCAGCTGGTCGTGGTTGGCATTGAAGTTGCGCAATGCGAAGTGCAGGATCTGGGGCACATCATCCACAGGAATGCCGGCATGCGCCAATGAGGTCTGCCAGCCCAGGGCGGCAAAGTCAGCTTGCACCGCTGCAGCCACGCGCTCTGCAAGGTCTGCGTCTGTGGCGCTTACCTGCAGCCCGAGCGTGGCACCGATGTCGGCGGTGACCTCGGGACAGAGGTGCCCCATGCACCGTATGGTGGCGGGGGCCATACCTGCATAGCCGTGCGACTGGGTCAGGCCTGGGTAGCGGTTGAACACGGCCACTGCCACTGCGTACGCGGCCCGCACCAGAAGATGGCACGAGAGGGGGCGCCCGCCATCTTCCTCGTCGCGGTTCTGAAGCAGCGACGCTGCGCACAACTCGATCCGGGCTGTCGAATCTCCGGACTCGCCCAGCCGCGGATAGGCTCGCCTTGCCAGCTTCCAGGCCTGGTAGCGGCTGGCTTGCACGAGCGGGTTGCCAGTTGCTGCCGCACCCATGCACATCAAGGCCCACCAGTACGTTTCGAACCCGGTCGAGCGCGCCAGCGACAAAGGGGCGGTGGCCAGGGCTTCGCTATCCCAAAAAACGGCTCGCGGACGTGTCTTGGGGTCGAAGAATTCAAGGTGGTGGACCTCCCCATGGTGACGTACTGCCGACCCGCCCCGATTCTGGGCAGACGTCGGTGAGGTGAGCACGTTAAAGATCGGCACCTTCGGCGCCATGAGTTTCTGCGTGATCGGCGC
>CAISJH010000333.1 GCA_903885585.1 uncultured beta proteobacterium | reverse complement strand
GCATCGGCGGTCAGGTGAAGGTGCAGCCGGGGCGGTGCCTCGCCATCCCGCCAGACAAACGGCGGCTCGTCATCGGCCTTGGCCGGCCGGCACGCACTGGCAAAGGGCAGGAAGACCAGCGGGTATTCCAGGCCCTTGGACTTGTGGATGGTGACCACCTTCACCAGCTGCTCGTCACTTTCCAGGCGCACACGGCGGCCATCGTCGGTGTCGCTGTCGTCCTGGCGCAGTTGCGCCAGGTGGCGGATCAGCGCCTGGGGGCCGTCCAGCCGGGGGCTGGCCTGCTGCAGCAACTCGGCCAGGTGCAGCAGGTCGGTCAGGTCGCGCTCGCGGCCCTCCGCCAGCAGGCGCGTGGCGATGCCGTGCAGGTGGATCCAGCGCCGCAGCATGGGCAGCACGCCCTGGCGCAGCCAGGTCTCGTGGCAGGCGCGGCATTGCTGCATGCGCGCCTCCCAGGCCGTGTCGTCGCGGCGCAGCGCGTCCAGCTCGGCCCAGCTCAGGCCCAACGCCGGTGTGGCCAGCGCGGCGCGCAGCAAGCGCTCATCCTCGGGCGCCGCGCAGGCGGCCAGCCAGCGTTGCAGTTCTGCGGCCATGGGGCTGCGGTAGACCGACCCTTGATCTGACAGGTAGACGCTGCGCACCCCGCGGGCACTCAGCGCGTCACGCACGGCACGCGCCTCGCGGCCGGTGCTCACCAGCACCGCCATGTCGCCCGGTTGCACCGCACGCAGCCCGCGATCGGGCCCGACGAAGCCGGCCTGCTGCTGCCGGCCGGCGTGCAGCAGGCGCACCATCTCGCGGGCACACAGTTCGGCCATGTGGTCGCGGTGGCGCTCCGAGCCCAGGGCCTCTTCAGTCTCGACGCACCAGAAGGTCAGGGCGGGCGTGTCCTGGCCGCCACCCCCCTGCCAGCGTTCGCTGCGCCCGCGTGCGGCCACCGCGTGGAAGGGCAACAGGTTCTCCCCACCGCCTTGGCCGTCCTTCAGGCGGTAGCCGAAGGCCCCTTGTGACTGGCCTTCGGCCTGGCTGAACACGCGGTTGACGGCCTGCACCATGGCCGCTGTGGAGCGGAAGTTGGTGCCCAGCGTGGCGTGGCGGCCCTGGGTGTGGCGCCGTGCGGCCAGGTAGGTGTGGATGTCCGCGCCGCGGAAGGCGTAGATGGACTGCTTGGGGTCGCCAATCAGCACCAGGGCGGTGGCCGGGTCGTTGCGCTGCACACCATAGATGGTGTCGAAGATGCGCACCTGCAGCGGGTCGGTGTCCTGGAACTCGTCAATCAGTGCCACCGGGAATTGCTGGCGGATGCGCGCGGCCAGTGCCGGCCCGTTGGGCCCGCGCAGCGCGGCGTCCAGGCGCACCAGCAGGTCCTGATAGCCCATCATTGCGTGGCGCGCCTTTTCCTGCGCCATGCGCTGCGCGCACCACACCGCCGCGTGGCGCAGCAGCTCGGTGCGGGCGGTGGGCAGGTCTTGCAGCTGGTCCAGAAGACTGACCATGTGGTCGAGTGCCGGGTGCTGGGGGGGTTCGCCCTGCCGCCAGACGTCTGTCAGGCCTTGCGGTGTGAGACGCGTCCAGGCCGTGCTGTCGGGTTTGAAGGGCAGGACCGCGTCGCCCGCGGACCAGTCCCGCAGCGCCTGGAGCCACGCCTGGTAGTACCTGGCTTGAAGGCGCTTGCCGTCTACGGCCTTGGCCTTGACGGCGGCGTCCAGCAACCCCTGCAACTCATCAGCCCACACCCGCCACGGCGCCTTCAGCGCCTGCAACTGCCGCGCGGCCTCGTCCGCTGCCTCACTCAAGGCGCGGGCGGGGTCGGCGGGCATGCCGTCCTCGGCCAGGGTCTCGGCCCAGGGGAGCAGCTTCTTCAGCGCCTTGCGCAAGTCTTCAGGCGTGGCCCACCAGCCGGCCACCTCGGCGGCTGGCGCCTCGTCCAGCGGGTAAAGGAAGTGGCGCCACCAGTCGCGCACCACCTCGTCTTGCAGTGCTCGTTCGTCGGTCTGCAGCGTCTGCAAGAAGAGGCTGTCGCTGTCGAAGGCGTGCTCGCGCAGCATGCGCTGGCACCAACTGTGGATGGTGGACACGGCGGCCTCGTCCATCCACTCGGCGGCCAGACGCAGCGTGCGCGCCTGGGCGGGCCATTGCGCACTCGGGAAGGACGCACGCAGGTCGTGCAGCACGTCCTCGCCAGGTTGGCGCTCGGGCACCTTACCCGGCATCTGCTCAAAGGCCGCAGCGGCCTCGGCCAGGCGACGGCGGATGCGGTCGCGCAGCTCCTTGGCGGCTGCGTCGGTGAAGGTCACCACCAGGATCTCCGGCGGCATCAGCGGGCGGCTGAAGGCGTGCGGCCCGCCATGGCCCAGCACCAGGCGCAGCACCAGCGTGGCGATGGTGAAGGTCTTGCCTGTGCCAGCGCTGGCCTCCACCAGGCGGCTGCCGCGCAGCGGGAAGCTCAGCGCTTGCAGCAGGGGAGGTGCGTTGTTCATGACGCCTCCTCGCTGGTCAGGCTCGTCTCGCGCCGCTTGGCTTTCGCCGCGGGCAGGGCCTCCCGCAGCGGCCCGAGCAAGGTGCCCGCCCAATGCGCGAACTCACCGCCCGCCCACAACGCATCGAAGTCCGGGAAAGCGCGTGCCGCGCAGGCGTTCAGCTCGCGCTCGGCACGAGCACCGTGTTCGGGGTCGTGGTGCTCGTAGGCTTTGCGCGCGGCGTCTCGGGGCTTGGCGCTGTCAGCGCCCTCTTTCAGGAGAGCCACCCACCAGGCATCGCTGCACCGCTGCACGAAGGGCAGCGGCCGCGTCATGCCCTCCTCCCAGGCGCCGAGCAGGTCGCGCCAGGCCTGTTCGGCCTGCAGCAAGCTCAAAGGCGAGAAGGTGGCCGTGCCCGCCTTGCTCACCACCACGGTGGTCAGGGGCTCGCCGTTCAGATGCCCGGCCAGATGGGCCACCCAGGCTGCAGCCAGCTTGTCGGTGCGGTAGCGCCCGTCCTTGATGACGCCGCTGCTTTCCAGAACGAGGCGACAGCGTTCGCCTTGGGCGTTGCGGCGCAGATCGGTCAGCTGGTCAGCCACGCTGAGCTGGCCTGCCGCGGTGCCGACCTGGCTCGCGTCCGTGTGCATGCCCGTGGCCGCATGCTCCTCTGCGGTGGCGTCGCCCATCTGCGCCAGAGGCCACACCACGGGCTCGTCGGGCGCCTCCTCCGGCCAGGCTTGCAGTTGCTTGGCCCAGTCGTCGAAGAGCTTGGTCATCGGCTCGGCCAGGGATTGGCGGACCTGCTGTCCGAAGGCGCGCGCCGGCAGGGCGCCGCTGCGCTCCAAGCGGTCCAGCCCCAGTTGCAGCGCGGCCTCGGGCGGCTCACCGGCTTCCACGGCGGCACGCTGCGCGCGGATCAGTTCGTCCTGCAACTGCCAGTTCTCCAGGCCGTTGAGCGCGAAGGGCTCGTGGTCGGGCGTGTCTTCGCTGTCGCGGGAGAAGTGCACGCCCAGGCGTTGCTCGAAGAACTGGCCGATCGGGTCCTTGAGGAAAGCCGCCAGCTCGCGCAGTGTCAGGGGCGTATCTCGTGGAAGCGGTGGCAAGGGGGGTACAGCGGTAGGTCCAGCGTGATGCGCCGGCCCATGGCTCGGTCCGCCAGGCGGCCCTGCCGCCCGGGCCATCAGCGCTTGCCGCCACTCCCGCGCATGGCTGAACAGCTCCGCCGGGCCGCCGTCGGCAAAGTAGGCCGGGCTGAAGGGTTGCAGCGGGTGCTCCACCGTCAACGCCCGCAGCAAGGCTTGCCCTGCCTCGGCGGCCGGTCGTGCATCACCGGCCAGGTGCCACGCGGCCGCCAGGTGGTCCCGCAACTGAGCCACTAGCACCGAGGGCGGGCGCTCGTCGTTGTCGTGCAGGCTGCGGCCCGCCCAACTGATGTGCAGGTGTTGGCGCGCCGACAGCAGCGCTTCCAGGAAGAGGTAGCGGTCGTCCTCGCGGCGCGAGCGGTCTCCCGCGCGCGGGTCCTGCGCCATCAGGTCGAAGTCGGGCGCAACGCGGCTGCGCGGGTAGTCGCCGTCGTTCATGCCGAGCAGCGCCACGAAGCGGAAGGGGATGGCCCGCATGGGCATCAGCGTGGCGAAGGTGACGCCGCCGCCAAAGAAGGGGCTGCCCAGTCCCGTGCTCTCCATCTGTGCCAGCCAGTGCTCGCGCACCACGGACAGCGGCAGCGGCTCGTCCAGCGCCGCGGCCTCGCAGGTCTGCAGCCAGCCCTGCAGCGTGGACTCCAGGCGTTGCAGCAGCAGGGCCTCGGCCCCGCCGTCGGGCAGGAAGAAGTCCTGCAGCAGGGCGCGCAGGCGCTCACCCCATTCGCCCGGCCGGGCCGGGGTGGCCAATGCGCGCCAGTGCTGCTGCAGGGCCTGCACCAGACGAGCGAGCGGGCCCAGCAGCGCGGCGTCCAGTCCGCCCACCTCGTCCACCGTCTCCAGGCCCTGCCAGGCCGGTCCCGCGCCTGTGGCGTAACCCAGCAGCAGGCGCTGCAGGCCCAGGGCCCAGGTGTTGTGGTCCATGCCGTCGGGCAGGCCCAGGGTGGCGCGGTGTTCGGCGTGCAGGCCCCAGCGGATGCCGGCCTGCGCGACCCAGGCCTGCAACTGTGGCAACTGCGCTTCGTCGATGCCGAAGCGGCGGCGCAGCGCCGGCACTTGCAGCAGGTCCTGCACCTCGCTGGCGCCCAGGCGCGACTGCGGCAGGCCCAGCAGCGCCTCCAGCGCCACGCTCAGCGGTTCCTGGTGGCGCGCGCCGCGGTCGGCCACGCTGAAGGGGATGCGGCGCAACCGGTCCTGCGCGTCGCTGGCTGCATCCCTGGGCGTACCCTGCTCCCCGTCGGCTGCAAGCCCTGCCCGGTACAGCCCGAACACCGCCTGTACCAGCGGCGCATAGGCCTGGATGTCGGGCACCATCACCAGCACGTCGCGAGGGCGCAGCGTGGCGTCGGCGGCAAAGGCCGACAGCAATTGATCGTGCAGCACCTCCACTTCGCGCAGCGGGCCGTGGGTGACGTGGAAGCGCAGCGAGTGGTCGGCCTGCAGGCGCAGTATCCGCTGCTGCTCCCGGGCCTCGGCCAGGGGCCGCAGGTCCAGGATGTCGTCCTGCAACTGGTGCAGCAACTTGGGGTGGGCCGGGTCGGTGTTCTCGTCGAAGCAGTCCACGCGCTGGCCGATGGCGGCAAAGCGCTGCGCATAGGACTGAAGGTCATCGTGCGCGTCCAGCAGGCGGATGAAGTCGCGCCCCTGGCGCCCCCAGGCGGCCAGCAGAGGGTGGGCGTGCTGGTGCAACTGGTCTTCGGGCACCTGTCCTTCCGAACCCGCACGCCGGCGCTGGCGGTGATGGGCGGCGCGCAGCAGATCGCGGTCGGGCACGGTGTGGGACCAGTCGTGGCGGCACGGGTTGTGCACGCACATCAGCACCTGGCACCAGCGCCCCAGCGCAGCCAGGGCCTCCAGCGTCTGCTGCGGCAGGGCCGATAAGCCAAAGACGATCACCCGGCGCGGTAGCCGCTCGGGCCGCGGGCCCTGCCAGCCCTGCGCCGCCGCCATGAAGCGCCGGTGCACCTCGGCTCGGCTGCCGGCGGCCGCCGCGGCGCCCACATCGTCCCGCAACGCCCGCCAGAGCCGCGGCTGCCAGGCCTGTTCGGCGGGCACGGGCTGCACGCCCTGGCGGACCTGGGTGAAGGTATCTCGATCGTCAGCCCAACCTGCCAGCCAGTCGGCCCGGTAGACCTGGTACTGGTCCAGCAGGTCGGCCAGGCGTTCGGCCAGCTGGTACCGCTTTCGCAGGTCTTCGTCCTGCGCCAGAAAGCGCTGCAACGGGGCGAACGCGGGGTCTTGCAGCAGAGCGGGCAGCAGGCGCATCAGGCGCCAGGTCAATGGCTCGGCGTCCAGGGCCGAGTTGCGTGGCACCGCGTCGGCGCCCAGCACGGCCCGGTAGGCCTGCCAGACGAAGCGCATGGGCAGTTGCACCTGCAGTGCCGCAGCGATGCCATGCCCGCCCTGAGCCGGGTCTTGCGCCAGCGCCAGGCGCAACCACTGCGCCACGCCGTTGCTCTGCACCAGGATGCACTCGTCCTCCAGCGGCGCCAGCGGGTGGCGGCGCATCCAGTCGCGCACCAGGTCGCGCAGCGTCTCGGGGTGGTTGCCATGCACCACCATGAAGCCGGGGGTCAGGCCGGCGGACAAGGGCTCTTCTGACGACATGGGCGACACCGGAGACATGGGCCGCATGTTGGCATGCGCCGGGCTCACCAGGTGAGCCAGAGGGTGGGGAGACACACAGGCCCGGTCAGGTACGCTGAGTGCGGCGCCGGCGCGTCGAAGACCAGCCCGTCCGGGGTTTACCCGCCCGCCGCTACCCGCGCCCCAGGCGGGATGGTGGGCGGCGCGGCATTCAGGGTCTCGATGGCAAAGCCGGCGGCCGCCTTGTAGCGGGCCATGAAGCTCTCGCGCTCCGCCGCCGGGATCACGTCGTCGATGTGGTCGAAGACGCCACCGCAGCGCTCGTCCACCAGCCCCAGCAGGCCGAAGGGGCCGGCGCCGCGGTTGCGCAGCACCAGGGCGGAGATGTCGGCGCACAGGCGCTGGTCATAGGCCGTGAGTGCCTGCGAAGTGACGCCGTGCGCCAGCATCTGCGCGCCCAGCACGCGGGCGTCCACGATGGCCTGGCTGGCCCCGTTGGAGCCCACGGGGTACATCACGTGTGCGGCGTCTCCCATCAGCGCCACGCGGCTGTCCACCCAGGTGGGCACCGGGTCGCGGTCGATCATGGGGTACTCGAAGATCTCCTGCGCGCCGCGCAGCATCGCCGGCACGTCCAGCCAGCCGTAGGTCCAGTCGGCGAAGTGGTGGGCAAAGTCTTCCAGCGCCACGCGCCGGTTCCAG
>CAISJH010000332.1 GCA_903885585.1 uncultured beta proteobacterium | reverse complement strand
GCAGGTGGCCACCAGGATGTCCAGGTAGTGACGCACGGTGGGCTCGGAAACGCCGAAGGCGCGCGCCATCTCGGCTCCGCTCCAGAGTTGGCCCGAGTAGTGGGCCAGCATGCTCCAGAACCGACGCAGCGTGGCGGGCGCCAGACGCAAGCCGAGCGCCGGGATGTCGCGCTCCAAATAGGCGCGGATGTATTCCCGGCGCCAGCGCAGGCTGGCGGCATCGCTGCCCGCGAGCATGGAGCGGGGCAATCCTCCTCGGTGCCATAGCGCATCGATCTGGTTTGGCCCTACCTCGCCCAGGTCGAGGCCCGGGAGTTCGTGGTAGGCCACACGCCCTGCCAAGGACTCGCCGCTGCCCTTGATCAACTCTGGCGCGGCCGAGCCCAGGATCAGGTAGCGCACCCGGGTGCCGGCCTTGTCCGCCAGCACCCGTAGCACCGGGAACAGATCAGGCCTGCGCTGAATCTCGTCGATGATGACCAGGCCTGACAGCGGCTCCAGGGCCAGCATCGGCGCAGCCAAGCGCGCTTCGTCGCGGGGATCTTCCAGATCGAAATGGTGCGTGGGCCCCTCAAACCCGCGCGACACGGCCGCAGCCAGGGTCGTCTTGCCGGTTTGCCGTGCCCCCACGATGGCGACGACAGGGAACTCCAGCAACAGCTGCTGAACGTTCTCCAGGTGAAGCGATCTCTCCAACATGGAGCTGTATTTTCCATGAAATTCTAAAGATAAGCTTTAGACTTTCACGGCAATAATCAGTCGCTTCGCGTCCACTCCAGCTGCGCCTGCTTGACCAGAAGGCCGGCCTGCGGCCGACCGACGGACGACGCGGGTCCGTCCGCGCTCAAGGCCCCCGTCGCGTGGCCGGCGAGAGCTTCTTCCAGGGCAGGTCGGCCGGCACGGCGGCCATGGGTCCGGCGGCCTTGGCCACCAGCACGTGGCTGGCATAGGGCTGGAAGTCGGCGCGGAAGTGCACCGAGCTCTTGACCACGATGACACGCATCTGCTCGGGGTGGATGCCCACCATGCGCAGCAGTTCACGGTCCAGCAACTGCTTCTTGCCGCTGACCACGGCCACGCGGATGCCCTCGATCTCCAGGCAGGCGCTCGCGCCCAGGCGCACGGTCAGGCCGCGCATCATCGGGCCCTTGAGGGTGCACACGCCGTCACTCACGGCCAGCACCTTGAAGCGGCCGCGCACGGGGGCGTCGCTGGTCCCGCCGAAGGTGGGCACGGATTGGCCCAGAGCCAGTTCCAGCTCCGCACCCACGCCAGCTTCCAGCGCGGCACGGCCGGCCTCGGGGTCGAACAGCAGCCCCAGCGCCACCTGGCCGGGGAAGCGCTTGCCGGCCCCCTGTGCCAGTAACGCATGCAGCATGCCGGTGGTGTTGCTGTCGCCGCCTGCGCCGGGGTTGTCCTGCGTGTCAGCCACCACCACGGGCTGACCGGCGGTTTCTGCCAGGGCCAGGGCGCGCTGGGCGGCGTCATGGGCCGAGAGCACCTCGCCCTGCCACTGCGTGGGCTCGGCCACCGCGGCGTACAGGGCCTCCACCGCCGCGTGCGCGCGCTCGCCATGACCCCACACCGTGGGGCCGCACTCGTCGAAATCCGAGGCGGGGAAACCAGGGCAAAAGCTCAGTACGGTGCCGTACTCGCGGTCCAGCGCCACCAGCCGCTCATAGAGCGACTTGGCAGGCTCCATGAAGGTGGACTGTGAGTTCAGCGCGATGAGATACGGCAGGCGCCGCGCGTGCATCGGCTCCTTGCGCCCAGCCCGCAAGCGCCGCGCCATCAGTTCGGCGGCCAGCGCGCCGGTATCAGCCATGTCCACGTGCGGATAGGTACGGTAGGACACCAGCGCGTCGGCCAACGCCCACATGCGCTGCGTGAGGTTGGCATGCAGGTCCAGGCTCACCACGATGGGCAGGTTGGGGCCCACCAGCGCGCGCAGGCGATGCAGCAGCTCGCCCTCGGCATCATCGGCATGCTCGGCCACTGCGGCGCCATGCAGGTCCAGGTAGATGCCGTCCAGCCCGCCGTTGCCCAGAGCCGCCCGCACGTCCTCCAGCATCGCACCGGCAATGCGCTCGAAGGCGTCCTGCGTGACGTAGGACGAGGGGATGGCGCCCGCCCAGCACGAGGGCACCAGCGTCCAGCCGTGGAGCTTGGCCGCGTCGATGAAACCGCCCACGGGGATGTTGATGCCCGTCATCTGCGCCTGCATGGCCGCGCCGCGCACGAAGGCGGGAAACGAGTCACCCCGCGTGAAGGCGGCCCAGTCAGCCAGACTGGGGGCGAAGGTGTTGGTCTCGTGCTGGAAGCCGGCGATGAGGATGCGGGTCATGGGTCATGGCGCGTCGGGCGCGCGGTCAATGGATCGGACGACAACGACTGGGCTGCCACCCAAGTCGTTAGAAGTCGCGTGCTGTGGTCAGGACTGGGCGTCTCGGGCCGTCAGGCCCCGAAGGCGAAGTCTCGCCCGGGCGCCGCGCTGAACAGTGCTCGGGTGTACTCGTGCTGCGGCGCACCAAAGACCTGGTGCGCAGGGCCGATCTCCACCACCTCGCCCTTCGACATCACGGCCAGGGTGTCGCACACCTGGGAGGCCACGCGCAGGTCGTGCGTGATGAAGAGCATGGCCAGTTTCAGGCGCTCGCGGATCTCTTCGAAGAGCTTGAGCACCTGGGCCTGTACCGACACGTCCAGGGCCGAGACGGCCTCGTCGGCAATCAGGAGCTCGGGCTCCATCATCAGGGCGCGAGCGATGCACAAGCGCTGGCGCTGGCCGCCGGAGAACTGGTGCGGGTAGCGCGTCAGGGCGCTGGCGTCCATGCGCACCAGGTCAAGCAGACCACGCGCACGCTCCAGGGCGGAAGCCTCCGACAGGCCGTAGTTCACCGGGCCCTCGATCATGGCCTTGGCGATGGTCATGCGCGGGTTGAGCGAGCGGTACGGGTCCTGGAAGACGATCTGCACGCGCCGGCGTAGCGGTCG
>CAISJH010000331.1 GCA_903885585.1 uncultured beta proteobacterium | reverse complement strand
CTCCTGGCGGTGGACAAGCCTGCGGGCGTGGCGGTCCATGGTGGCAGCGGAGTCAGCTCGGGCGTCATCGAGCAACTGCGTCAGGCCCGGCCTGGCGCGCGCTTCCTCGAGCTTGTCCACCGGCTGGACCGCGAGACCTCGGGCGTGCTGCTCGTGGCCTGCCGGCGCAGCGCTCTCGTGCACTTGCAGGACCAGTTCCGTGCCCGCGGTGCCGACAAGGTCGTGGGCAAAACCTACACCGCTCTGGTGGTGGGAGATTGGCCCGAGCGCCTGAAGGTCATCGATACGCCGCTGCACAAGTTCCTCACACCCGAAGGCGAGCGCCGGGTGCGTACGACCACTGCCGATGACCCCGATGGCGCCTACGCCCTGACCCTGGTGCGCGTGGTGCAACGGCTGGCGGGCTTCACGCTGCTGGACGTGACGATCAAGACCGGTCGCACGCACCAGATCCGCGTGCACTTGGCGTCTGCGGGCCATCCGATCGCCGGGGACGACAAGTACGGCGACTTTGCGCTCAACAAGCGCCTGGCGCGTGCCAGCGTCAGTGGTGGCCGGCTGGAGCGCATGTTCCTGCACGCCAGGCGTCTGCAGTTCGTGCATCCGGCCACGGGCGAGACGCTGGAACTGAAGTCTGAACTCCCGCCTGACTGTGCAGGCTTTCTGCACTCGCTACAGAATCCGGGCCCTGCCGTTGCGGCGGCTTCGGGGTCCCACCGCCCATGACACGACATTTCGACCTTATCGCCTTTGATTGGGACGGCACGCTGTTCGACAGCACGGCACTGATCGTGCGCTCCATCCAGGCGGCCTGCCGGGAGGTGGGGACGGCCGTGCCCAGTGACGAACAGGCGGCCTATGTGATCGGACTCGGCCTGCGCGATGCACTGATGCACGCCGCCCCAGGCTTCCCGCAGGAGCGCTACCCCGAGCTGGGCAACGCCTACCGCCGCCACTACTTCCAGCACCAGCACGATCTGGTGCTGTTCGACGGGGTGCTGACCATGCTGCACGCGCTGAAAGAGCGTAACCACTGCATCGCCGTGGCCACCGGCAAGAGCCGGCGCGGGCTGGACGAGGCGCTGGCCACCGCCCAGCTCAAGGGCCTGTTCGACAGCACCCGCACCGCTGACGAGACGGCCTCCAAGCCCGATCCGCTGATGCTGCACGAGTTGATGGCCGAGCTGGGTGTGGCGCCTGGCCGCACGCTGATGATCGGCGACACCACCCACGACCTTCTCATGGCGCGCAACGCCGGCGTGGCGGCGGTGGGCGTGAGCTACGGCGCACACGAGCACCAGGCTTTCGAGGCTTACGCGCCGCTGCATGTGGCGCACACTGCCACCGAACTGCACGATTGGCTGGTGCGGAATGCCTGAGATCGGAGCACCCATGGACGCCCAGAGCCCGGCCCAGCCCGTGGATCTGTGCGCCTCTTCCGAGCTGGAGGACGGGGGCCGGGCCTTCGTCTTCGACGTGGAGGAGCACGGCCGGCCCGCGCGGGCCTTCGTGCTGCGCCACGGGGGCGCCGTGGTGGCCTACCTCAACCGATGCGCCCATGTGCCCGCCGAGATGGACTGGCAGGAAGGCCAGTTCCTGGACGCCGACCGCCGCTTCATCCTCTGCTCGATCCATGGCGCCTCCTACGAGCCCCACACCGGCCGCTGCGTCGGCGGGCCCTGCGGCCGTGGCCGGCTCACCGCCTTGAGCGTGACCGAGGAGGCCGGCAGGGTGGCTTGGTATCCTTCCCCGCAGATCCGACCTGTCTGCTTTGATGACCCTGTTCCAGGGGCCCCTTGATGAACGACCCGCACGACGCGCCGCCGCCCTTGCCCCAGGCGGCAGCTGACACCCACTCGTCTGATCCCAAGCCGGTGGCCCGTGCTGCGCAGGACGAGGCGCAGCCGGCACCAGCCTCGACTCCGACGCCGCCCCAGTCCATCAGCGCGCCTGCTGCCGCCGCCACGGGCTTGGAGTCCCGCATCGATCAACTCGCCGCAGAACTGCTGCGCGACCGCCGGGCCGAGCGCCGCTGGCGTGTGTTTTTCCGCCTGGCCTGGCTGGGGCTGGCATTGGCCGTGGCCTGGGCGCTGTTTGCCAAGCAGGTGCATGTCTCGGCCCCCACCGCCCCCCACACGGCCTTGCTGGAGATCCGCGGCGAGCTCGCCATGGACACCGAAGCCAGCGCCGACCTGCTGGTGTCGGCACTGCGCAGCGCCTTCGAGGACCCCGGCGCCCAGGCCGTGGTGCTGCGCATCAACTCGCCAGGTGGCAGCCCGGTGCAAAGCGGCATCGTCAATGACGAGATCCGGCGCCTCAAGGTCTTGCACGGCAAGAAGGTGTACGCCGTGGTGGAGGAGATCTGCGCGTCAGGTGCCTACTACATCGCCGTGGCCGCTGATGAGATTTATGTGGACAAGGCCAGCCTGGTGGGCAGCATCGGGGTGCTCATGGACGGCTTTGGTTTCACGGGCCTGATGGACAAGCTGGGCGTGGAGCGGCGCCTGCTCACCGCTGGCGAGCACAAGGGCATGCTCGACCCCTTCAGCCCTCAAAGCGAGAAAGAGCGCGCCTTCGCCAAGGCCATGATCGACCAGGTGCACCGCCAGTTCATCGACGTGGTCAAGACCGGGCGTGGCAACCGCCTGAAGGAAACGCCCGAGACCTTCTCAGGCCTGTTCTGGAACGGTGAAGAGGCTGTGAAGATGGGTCTGGCCGACCACATCGGCAGCCTGGACCACGTGGCACGCGATGTGGTCAAGGCCCCGGACATCGTCGACTACACGCCCAAGGAGAACGTGGCCGAGCGCCTGGCCAAGCGCTTTGGCGCCGCAGTGGGTGCCGGGGCCGTGCGGGCCCTGCGCTCCACGGTGGACATGCGGTGAACGCGGGCATCTTGCTGCAGCACCTGCTGCCCAAGCAGGCGCTGACCTCGTTGGCCGGGGTGCTGGCGGGCTCCCGTGGCGGAGCGGCCACCACGGCGGCCATCCGAGCCTTCGTGAGTCGCTATGGCGTGAACATGGCCGAGGCGGCCGAACCCAACATCGCCGCCTACCCGACCTTCAACGCGTTCTTCACCCGGGCGCTCAAGCCCGGTGCCAGGCCGCTGGCCCAGGCGGACCTGATCTGCCCGGTGGACGGGGCCATCAGCCAGTTCGGCTCCATAGAAGGCGACCGCATCTTCCAGGCCAAGGGCCACCACTACACCACCCAGGCCCTGGTGGGCGGTGATGGCGCCTTGGCCGCCCATTTCCATGGGGGTCTGTTCGCCACGCTGTACCTGAGCCCGCGCGACTACCACCGCATCCACATGCCCTGCGCCGGACGTTTGTTGCGCATGATCCATGTGCCGGGTGATCTGTTCTCGGTGAACCCCGCCACGGCACAGGGCGTGCCCGGCCTGTTCGCCCGCAACGAGCGCGTGGTGTGCGTGTTCGACGGTGAAGCTGGGCCCTGGGTGCTGGTGCTGGTGGGGGCCACCATCGTGGGCAGCATGGCCACGGTCTGGCACGGCGTGGTCAACCCGCCAAGGCCTGGCACGGTACGCGAGTGGGCCTATCACGATCAGGACATCCGACTGGCGCAGGGCCAGGAGATGGGGCGGTTCCTGCTCGGGTCCACCGTGGTCATGCTTTTCCCCTCGGCGCAGTCTGGCGGCCGGCATCTCGCCTTCAACCCGGCCTGGGCGCCCGGCCAGCCCATCCAGCTCGGGCAGCCCATGGCCACCCGCACGTGAAGAAGCCTGCACCCTGGGCTCCGGTGCTGCTGTGGGTGGTGCCGGCCCTGTGGTCGTCCAACTACCTCATCGCCCGGGCCAGCCACGGGGTGATCGCGCCACATGCCCTGGCCATGGGGCGCTGGGCCCTGGCGCTGGCCCTGATGCTGCCCTTCGTAGGTGCGGCCTTGTGGCGTCAGCGCAAGGCGGTGCGCCAAGAGTGGCGGCACCTGCTGGTGCTGGGTGCGCTGGGCATGTGGGTCTGTGGCGCCTTTGTCTACCAGGCAGGGCACACCACCAGCGCCACCAACATTGCGCTGCTGTACGCCGTGACGCCCGTGGCCATCACCGCCGTGAGTCTGCGCCTGCTTGACGAGCGCATGGCGCTGACCCAGCGGGTGGGGGTGGTCTTTGCGCTCAGCGGCGTGGTGTTCGTCATCGCCAAGGGCGATATCGATAACCTGCTGGCGGTGCGGCTGGCCGTTGGGGATGCCTGGGCCCTGGTGGCTGCGGCTTGCTGGGTGGCCTATTCGGTGCTCCTCAAGCGCTGGCCTTCAGACTTGAATCCCGCGACCCGGCTGGCGGCCATCGTCGCCGGTGGCCTCGTGGTGCTGGCGCCTTTCACCCTGGCCGAGGCCTTGTGGGTGGAGCGCAACCCCTTCAGCGCGCAGGCACTGGGTTTGGTGGTGGCTGGTGCGGTGCTGCCCGGCGTGTTGTCCTACACGGCCTACTCCTACCTGCAGCGTGAGCTCGGTGCGTCGCGCACGGCCCTGCTGCTGTACCTGGCACCGGTTTACGGCGCTTTGGGCGCATGGGCACTGCTGGGTGAGCCCCCTGGCTGGTACCACGCCCCCGGTGCTGCGCTCATCCTGCCCAGCATCTGGCTGGCCACCAGGCCGACCCTTCGCTGAACACAGCAGCCTTCGCACCTCCCAAGTTCTGCTGCCCTTTTTGTCGCAGCCCGCGATCCAGCGCACAAGCCGTCAACCAAACAGCCCAGGCGCCTGCTGAGGGCTGTCGCTGTCGCTGGCATAGAAGCAGGAAGGGCACACCGCACGGTAGCGTTCGTTGCCACCAATCACCACTTGCTCGCCCTCGAGCACCCGGCGGCCTTGGCTGTCCAGCCGCATGTTCATGGAGGCCTTGCGCCCGCAGGCGCAGATGGTCTTCATCTCCTCCAGGTCGTCGGCCAGGGTCAGCAGCGCGATGGCACCAGGGAACCCGTCGCCCCGAAAGTCGCTGCGCAAGCCAAAGCAGATGACGGGCACATGGTCGCGGTGCGCCATGCGATGCAGCTGCCGCACCTGCTGCGGGTTGAGGAACTGGGCTTCGTCGATGAGCACGCAGGCCAACTCGGGGCCCAGTGCGGCCCGCTCGAAAACGGTGTCCGGTCCGAAGGTGGCTGCAGTGCGGTGCAGGCCCAGACGCGAGCCGATGACGCCGCTGCCGGCACGGTCGTCATGGCCGGCCGTGAACAGCGCCACGCGCATGCCCCGCTCCTCGTAGTTGTGGGCGGCTTGCAGCAGCGCGGTGGACTTGCCTGCGTTCATGGCGGCGTAGCGGAAATACAGCTTGCTCATGTGCGATGGATTGTGGCGTGGACCCAGCGCCGCACAATGCCGCCATGGGAACGCTTTACCTTGTGCGCCACGGCCAGGCCTCCTTTGGCGCTGAAGACTACGACCGCCTGAGCGACCTCGGGCACCGCCAATGTGCGCAGCTGGGCGCCTGGATGCAGGCCAGGGGTCTGCGCTTCGAGGGCGTATTGCGCGGCACCCTGAGACGGCACCGGGAGTCGCTCGCTGCCCTGGCCAGCGCGCTGCCGGGCCTGCCGGACGCCGTGGAGTGGCCGGGCCTGAACGAGTACGACAGCGAGGCGGTGGTGCGCAGCGTGCACGCGGGCGAATTGCCGCGGCCGGACACGCCCGAGGCCTACCGGCAGCACTTCAGGCTGCTGCGAGAAGGCCTGGCGAGGTGGATGGCCGGCGAGGTGCAACCTGAGGGCATGCCCAGCTGGGCGGGGTTTCTGCAAGGGGTGACCAGCGCCCTCGACCACGTGCGCACGCGCCACGAGGGCGACGTGCTGCTGGTTTCCAGCGGCGGGCCCATAGCCACCGCCGTGGCGCACGTGCTGCAGGCGCCGCCCGCGACAGCCATCGAACTCAACCTGCGCATCCGTAACAGTGCGCTCACCGAGTTCGCCTTTACGCCCAAACGCCACATGCTCGTGACCTACAACACGCTGCCCCACCTGGACCACCCAGAGCGGCAGGGCTGGGTCACCTTCACCTGAAGGGCGCCCCGAGCGCCTCGATCAGTCAGACGTTCAGGCCGTCAGCAGGCCCCGCGTCTCGATGAAGCGCACGACCTCAGCCAAGCCATCGCGGGTCTTGAGGTTGGTCATCACGTAGGGCTTGCTGCCTGCGTGGTCGGGCCGCATGCGCCGCGTGTCGGCTTCCATCACGGCCAGATCAGCGCCCACGTGGGGGGCCAGGTCGGTCTTGTTGATGACGAAGAGGTCGCTCTTGGTGATGCCGGGCCCGCCCTTGCGCGGGATCTTCTCGCCCGCAGCCACGTCGATGACGTAGATGGTCAGGTCGGACAACTCGGGGCTGAAGGTGGCGGCCAGGTTGTCGCCGCCGGACTCGATGAACACGATGTCGGCATCGGGAAACTGCCCGAGCATGCGGTCTACCGCCTCGAGATTGATGGAGGCGTCCTCGCGGATGGCCGTGTGCGGGCAGCCGCCGGTCTCCACGCCCATGATGCGCTCGGGGTCCAGCGCGCCGGCCACGGTGAGCAGGCGCTGGTCTTCCTTGGTGTAGATGTCGTTGGTGACCACCACCAGGTCCCAGCGCTCACGCATGGTCTTGCACAGCATCTCCACCAAGGTGGTTTTGCCGGAGCCCACCGGGCCGCCCACCCCCACACGCAGCGGGGGAAGCTTCTTGGTGCGGCCTGGAATGGCATGCAGCTTGTGGTTCATGGTGATGCAGGTCGGTGAGGTTCAAGAAGGAGGGTGAGGTGCGGCCTGGCGCGGTGCGTTTCAACAGCTCTCAGGACCGGAACAGCCGGGAGTACTGGTTTTCGTGGCGTGAGGAGAGGATGGCCAGCATGGGCGTGAAGGCCTGTCGTTCGGCGTCCGGCAGGGCCAGCGCGCTCTCCACGGCTTGCGGGATGGCCTGGGTCAGCCGCGTGAGGATGCGCTGTGCGGCGGCTTGTCCCAGCGGCACCGACTTCATGGCAGCCTGCGCCATGTTCTCAGCCCAACCGAAGGCCAGGGCGAGAAGCGCCTGGCGTGCGCCTGCAGCCCCTGAGGTGGGTTCGCCCTCGGGTGGGTGGTCCGCATCCACGGCCAACACGCATGCCAGGGCGAACACCAGGGGCCAGCTGGGCGAAGGCAGCAGGCCGGCGCAGCGGGCGATGCGCGAGTCCTGCGCATGCTCGCCATTGCGCAGCCATTCCACCAGCGACCGCCCCATCTGTTCGGTCTGCAACCGGAACTCGGCACTCTCCCGGGTGGCCAGCACCCAGTCGTTCAGCGCTTGCAGGCGCGATGGGTCTGCCGGCGACTGCCAGGCCAGGAAAGCCTGCGCGCAGGCCGGAAGATCGGCGCGTGCCAGCGACAGGTTCAACTGGTCCAGCAGCCACTCGCCCACCGCCGCCTCGCCACGCACATGCCCCGCTTCAACGGCCGCCTCCAGCCCTTCGGAGTAGCTGAAGCCCCCCACGGGCAGGGCTGGCGAAGCCAGCCACATCAGGCGCAGCAGCGTGGCGGGTGAGCTCATCCGTGGCGGTGTGGGTGACTGTGACCGTGACCGTCGTGGTCGTGGTCGTGGCCATGTTGGTGGTCATGCCCGTGACTGCAACCCGGTCCATGCACATGGGGTTGCTCCGCTTCACGCACGGGGATGGGCACTGCACGGGCACCCCCCGTGGCGTGCGCGTGCGCAGGTGCATCCGGATGGTCATGTGCGTGCCCGTGACCGGGGCTGCCCGCGTGATCGTGACCGTGCCCATGCCCACCTGCGTACGCGCCCGCTTCGGGCTCGAAGGCGGCCTGTTCCTGCGTGACGATCAGGTGCATCCGCTCCAGCATCTCTCCCAGCACGTGGTCGGGTTCGATCTTCAGATGGTCGGGCTGCAGTTCGATCTGGACGTGCCGATTGCCCAGGTGGTAGGCGGCGCGCGTCAAATCGAAGGCGCTGCCGTGATGCGGGCAGGTGCGCACCAGCATGAGGGCCTGCGGCGCAGCGTCCACCCGCACCAGGGAGCCGTCCTCGGCCACCAGCACGTCCCCGCCCCGCACCACGCTGCCTCGCGGCAGAAACACACCCAGCCGCCGACCCAGAGAGTCGCTGGCCTCGAAGCGGCTCTTTTGGCGGGTATCCCAGTCCAGGCTGACGGTGGACGCCCGCTTCAGCAGTACAGGGGCCAGTCCTCGCCCGGCGGGCACGAGCTTGTTGACGGTGATCATTCGCGGTAGGAGTTCAAAAAGAGACGCAAGAAGTGTGCGCGGACAAAAGTGTAGGCGCGGGGCGGGGCTCGCACTTGGGGGTCAGCGACAGTGGGCGCGCGTCGCCGGTAGGCGTCGCTTCAGAGCTTGTGGAGTGTTCAGGTGCGCCCGAGCGGGTGTGCGGGGATATCTCACAAGCTCTCAGTGATGCTCGGTGTCGTCCACGCGCAGGCCCAGACGCGCCGGCTCGCCGCGGCCCACCCGCAGGATCACCGGTTCAGCCCCGCTGAGGTCGATCACCGTGGTGGGCTCCATGGGACAGGCGCCGGCGTCCACCACGGCCTGCAACTGCTTCTGGAAGTGGTCGCGGATCTCCTGCGCGTCGTTCATGGGATCCGAGTGGCCGGGTGCGATCAGCGTGGTGGCCAGCAGGGGCTGCCCGAACTGCTCCAGCAGGGCCTGCATGACCCGATGGTCCGGCACGCGCAACCCGATGGTGCGGCGCGAGGGGTGGCTCACGCGACGTGGCACCTCCTTGGTGGCCTCCAAGATGAAGGTGAAGGGCCCCGGGGTACCCAGCTTCAGCAGGCGGAACTGCCGGTTGTCCACGCGGGCGTAGCTGGCCAGTTCGCTCAAGTCGCGACACAGCAGGGTCAGGTGGTGCCGGTCGTCCACCCCGCGCAGGCGGCGCAGGGCTTCGGCCGCGGCCTTGTCGTCCAGATGGCACACGAGGGCGTAGCTGGAGTCCGTCGGCACGGCCACCACCCCGCCGGCATGCAGGATCTGCGCGGCCTGCTTCAGCAACCGGGGCTGAGGGTTGTCAGGGTGGACCTCGAAGCACTGCGACATGGGTTCATTGTCCTGCGGACCCGTCGCGCATGCTGGAGACAGCTTGCGCACAGGCGCCCGGGCCGGCCCATGCTGCGCTATGCTGGCCCGCATGAAGCTGATCTTGCGCTGGGGGTTGCTGGCTTGTGCGCTGGTGCTGGTGGCCCACCTGTACCCGGGCGTCCAGGTCACCAGTTTTGGCGCCGCCCTGGTAGCGGCCCTGGTCCTGGGCTTGCTGAACACGCTGGTGCGGCCGGTGTTGATCCTGCTGACCCTGCCGGTGACGCTGCTCACGCTGGGCTTGTTCCTGTTCGTCATCAACGCGCTGATGTTCTGGGCGGCGGCTTCCGTGCTGCAGGGCCTGCATGTCAACGGTTTCTGGGCTGCGCTGGTGGGCTCGCTGCTGTACAGCCTGTGCGCCCTGGTGATCGACATGGCGATGGAAGCGTTGTTCAGTCGCCGGGAGGGCTGATCGATGCGCGCCGGTGTTTCCATCAGATCAGGCTTGACGCGCCGCGCGGCACTGGGCTGGGGTTGGGGTGCGGCGGGCACCCTGGCCATGACAGGCTTTTCGGCAGCCGCTGCGGCGCCCCTGCCCCTGTTCGACGCCCACCTGCACTACAGCCACGATGCCTGGGAGGTGGTGCCACCCCGGCAGGCTGCGGCGCTGCTGCGCGCCGCCGGCCTTCGCACGGCCCTGGTGTCCTCCTCCAACGATGAAGGCACGCAGAAACTGCTGGCGGAGGCGCCAGACATCGTGGTGCCGGTGCTGCGGCCCTACCGCACCCGCGCCGATGCCGGTGCCTGGGTGCGTGAGGAGGACATCGTCCGCTACATGGAGGAACGGCTGGCGCGTTATCGCTACGCCGGCGTGGGCGAGTTCCATCTCTTCGGCGCCGACGCCGATCTGCCGGTGCCGCGGCGCATGGTGGCCCTGGCCCGGGAGCGAGGCCTGTTCCTGCACGCCCACAGCGATGCCGAGGCGGTGGAGCGGCTGTATGCCCAGTGGCCGCAGGCGCGCATCCTGTGGGCGCACTCCGGCTTCGAGCCCCCGGCGCGCGTGCGCGAGGTGCTGCGCCGTCACCCGCGGTTGTGGTGCGACCTCGCCTTCCGCAGCGACCAGGCCAGTGGCGGCAAGGTGGACGGGGCCTGGCGTGAGGCCTTCGTGGAGTTTCCTGATCGCTTCATGGTGGGCACCGACACCTTCACGCCCGAGCGCTGGCACTACGTGGGCCCCCACGCCCGCTGGTCGCGTGAGTGGCTGGCCGATCTGCCCGCGCCCCTGGCCGAGGCCATTGCCTGGCGCAACGGGCAGGCCCTGCTGCAGGGCTTGTGGAAGGCATGAGGGCAGGCCGGGCCGCAGCCCGGGTAGCCGCTCTGGGGCTGATGGGTACGCTGCTGGCCAGCCCGCAGGCGGGAGCAGAGCCTTGTGGCGCTCAGCTGCCGTCGGCCCACCGTCTGGTGGCGGTGGGGCAGGGCGATGCGGTGGGGCGATCGGTGGCCTTTGTGCCAGAGCCGGCGCCCTGGGCGGTGAGCCGCCACTTCGCGCTGCGGGGTGAGCTCTGTGGCGCCGGGCGGCTGCTGCGGGTGGACGCTGACATGCCGGCTCACCGCCACGGCATGAACTACCGCCCCACGCTGAGCGCGCAGCCTGACGGCTCCTTCGTGGCCCAGGGGCTGCTGCTGCACATGCCGGGGCGCTGGCGCATCCGCTTCGAGATCGAGACCGACGGGCGCCGGCAATGGCTGGAGCAGACGGTCGATCTGAAGTGACGGGCACGGGCCGCCGAGGCTGGACCAGCCTCGCCCACCGTACGCGCAACGGTGGGGCTTGCATCGCAGTGCTGCTGGCGCTTTGCGCCGTCGGGGCAGCGCGGGCACAGCCTCCGCAAGCCCAGCTCCCCCAAGTCCAGCCCCCACAGGCCCAGCCCCCAAAGGCCCAGCCCCCACAGGCGCGGTTCCCGCAGGCCCAGCCCGCCAAGTCCCCACAGCCCCGATCGCGTGCCGTGAAGGCTGAGCCCCGCGTGGCTCTGAAGTTGTTGGCCTTCTCGGCCGAGGAGATCGAGCGCATCCTCAGCCACGGACCCTGGCCCCCGCAACCCGTTGGCACGCCTGTGCGCGACCCGGGCAATGCGGTCACCGGCCGCCCCGAGGCGGTGGCCCTGGGGCGGCGCCTGTTCTTCGAGCGGCGCCTGTCGCCCGCCGGCGTGTCCTGTGCCCACTGCCACCAGCCCGGGAAGGACTTTGCGGACGGGCTGGCGCGTTCGCGCGGGGTGGCCGAACTCGACCGCAACGCGCCCTCGCTGTGGAACGCGGTGCACGAATGCTGGCAGGGCTGGGACGGGGCGGCCGACAGCCTGTGGTCGCAGGCCATCCGCCCGTTGCTGGACCCGCGTGAGATGGCCTCCAGTGCCGAGCGCCTGCAGGCCGAACTGGTGCGCCAGCCGGCGCTGGCTGCTGGGTGGCGGCGCGTCTTCGGGCAAGAGGTGCGGGCGCAGGAGCCGCAGGCGGTGCTGGTGGGCACGGCCAAGCTCATCAGCGCCTACGTGGCCACGCTGGTGTCACCGCGCACGCCCTTCGACGAGTTTCGCGACGCCCTGGCCCGGGGCGACCGCGCCACCGCGGCCCGCTACCCGCTGGCCGCTCAGCGGGGCCTGCAGCTGTTCATCGGGCGCGGCAACTGCCAGCTCTGCCATGGGGGGCCCCGGTTCACCCACGGGGAGTTCGCCGACATCGGCCTGCGCTTCTTCGTGCGGCCGGGGGTGGTGGACACCGGGCGCTTTGGGGGTATCGAGGCACTGAAGGCCAGCCCCTACAACCTGCTGTCCCGCTGGGCTGATGCCCCGCTGCCGGACCAGCCTGACGAGGCCGTGAAGACCCGCCATGTGGAGGCCACGCACCGCCACTTCGGCGAGTTCAAGGTGCCGGGCCTGCGTCAGGTGGCGCGTACCGCGCCCTACATGCATGACGGCCAGTTGGCCACGCTGGAGGCGGTGGTGCGGCACTACTCCGAGCTGAACCTGGAGCGCCTGCATGCCGACGGCGAGCAGGTGCTGCGCCCGTTGCGCCTGAGCCCGCAGGAAGCGCAGGACCTGGTGGCCTTTCTGCAGACGCTTACCGCTCAGGGCCCCGCCCGTCCCAAAGCGCTTAAGCCCCAGGCCGTCAATCGGGCGGCAGCGCGCTGAGGCGGGCCTGCAGGGACTGCTGAGCCTGCTGAGCCGACCTCACGTTCAACCAGGCATTGGCCGCGCCGCACAGCGTGATCACCGCCATGCCCGTTACCGCCAGGGCATCGGGCCAGGTGCCGAAAGCCAGCCAGCTCAAGGCCACCGCCCAGCCGATCTGCGCGTAGGTGAAGGGCGCGAGCATCGAGGCCTGCGCCTGCCTGTAGGCGAAGATCAGCAGCAGGTGGCCGAAGGTGCCCAGGAACCCGATGGCCAGCGCCAGCCCCCACTGCGATGCGCTCAACGGCGCCAGCACTGCGGGTAGATCCGGCACCGCCCACAGCAGCACCGGCAGGATGAGCGCCGTGCCGGTCAGGCCGGTCCAGAAGTGGGTGGTCAGCGGGGCGTCCAGCCCTGAAAGGCGCCGTGTCAGGATCTGGAAGCTGGCCAGCGCCAGGGCGCCGCACAGCGGCAGCAGCGCCGCCCAACCCACCAGCCCGCTGCCCGGGCGGATGACGATCAGCGCCCCGATGAAACTCCCGGCCACCAGGGCCCAGCGCAGCACGGTGACGTGCTCGCGCAGCACCGCAGCCGCCAGCAGCATCACCAGCACCGGGGTCAGCATGCCGATGGCCGTGAACTCCGGCACTGGCATGAACTTCAGCGCAAAGAACGCGCAGACGCTGCTGGTCAGCAGCAAGGCCCCGCGCACGACCTGGAAGCGCGGGTGGGCGGCACGAAACGACAGCCGCTGGCTTGAGGCGATCCAGACCCCCATCACCACCGCCTGGAAGGCGTAGCGCAGGGTGATCAGCAGCAACGCGGGCGCGAAGGCATTGGCGTGGCGGATCGCCGTGTCCATGCCCGCGAACATCAGCGTGGCCAGCAGCATCAACACCAGGCCCAGCAGCGGGTGGGCCGTGCCTGCCGCCGTCAACAGGCCTCCCGTGCCGTGGGCGCGTGGCCGGTCACGCGGAGGCTGCAGCCCGCCGCACACGTGGCGCCAGGGCCTCCCACACGGGGGTGAGGCGGCCGGGCAGGTCGGGCAGGGTGCCCAGGTCGGTGTGGCTTTCGTCGGGCGAGTGGAAGTCGCTGCCGCGCGAGGCGCAGAGCTGGAACTCCTGCGCCATGTCGGCGTACTTCACTTGCTCCGCCGCGCTGTGCGCGCCGGTGATCACTTCCACGCCGCGCCCGCCGTGGGCCACAAACTCGCTGAAGAGGGCGTATTCCTCGGTGGGCGTGAACTTGTAGCGCGCCGGGTGGGCGATGACGGCCATGCCGCCGGCCTGGGTGATCCAGCGCACGGCGTCGCCCAGGCGCGCCCAGCGGTGCGGGATGAAGCCCGGCTTGCCCTCGGTGAGAAAGCGGCGGAAGACCTCGTGCGTGTCGGTGCACACACCGGTTTCCACCAGAAAGCGCGCAAAGTGCGTGCGGGAGATGAGGTCGGGGTTGCCGACGTACTTAAGGGCGCCCTCGTAGGCGCCCTTGATGCCCACCTGGGCCAGCCCGTCCGACATCTCGCGAGCCCGTTCGGCGCGCCCGCCGCGCGTGGCGGCCAAACCCTGGCGCAAGGCCTCGTCATCGGCGTCGAAGCCCAGGCCCACGATGTGCACGGTGACGTCCGCAAAGGTGACCGAGATCTCGCAGCCGGTCAGGTAATCCATCCCCAGGGCCGCGGCGGCGGCCATGGCACGGTGCTGGCCCTTGACCTCGTCGTGATCGGTCAGCGCCCACAGTTCCACCCCGTTGGCTTGGGCGCGCTGCGCCAGGGCTTCGGGCTCCATGGTGCCGTCGGAGACGGTGGAGTGGCAGTGGAGGTCGGCGTTGATCAGGTGCACCAGACCATTGTAGGAAGCCGGCGTCCGATGTGCAGGTGACCTCGTCGCCGCGTCATCGCTGCAGCGTCAGGGTCGCGCCGCAACGCGCTGCCAGGCCGGGATCGTGCGTGACGACCACGAAGGCCGTGCCTTGCTCCGCCGCCAGGCTCAGCATCAGCGAGAAGACGGTGTCGGCCGTGGTGCGGTCCAGGTTGCCGGTGGGCTCATCGGCCAGCACGCAGGCCGGGCGGGTGACGAGCGCGCGGGCGATGGCCACGCGCTGTCGCTCGCCGCCCGAAAGCTGCGAGGGGTGGTGG